>JALGVQ010000150.1 GCA_025774615.1 bacterium | reverse complement strand
AGTTCGTTACAGGACCAAGGGTGCATTTCTACGAACAAGCTGTATCAAGGCTGTGGTTAAGTATGTAAAACACATGCATTTACATGAGGCACAACATGTTGCAGGATCGTGAAAAGGGCTTTCGAGACCGTCACGTTCAACCAGCTCCGCCACCCCTCCGCAATAGCAGACATCTAAAGTGCAGGTGTATCGACATCTGTTCAAGACGAATTAAGCTGCGCCGGTGTGCTGAGTCACAATTCCTCTTCATTGGAAGAGTGAGCTGATCCTGTATACTATCTCTGATGCAGTCTGAACAGGAACCGGAGTACCGGGTGGGTTACCGAATTATGAACAAGGACAAACCACGAAGAAGAGTATCCCGACCCACGGTGGTATTCGTGGCCTCCGAAGCGGTCCCGTTTGCCAAGACCGGAGGTCTCGCCGATGTGACCGGGGCGCTTGTCACTGAGATGGCCGAGATCGGCTGCCGGACCATTCTCATCATCCCGAAGTATCAGACCATACCCAAAGAACTGATCCGACCGACTGATCTGAGCATTGAAGTGCCGGTCGGCAGAAGTCCCGTGACCGCCCGGATATGGGAAGGCAGAAAGACCGGTGACACCTCCGTCTACCTGCTCGACATCCCGCCATTTTTCGACCGCGGATCGCTCTATGGAGAGAAGGGACTCGATTATCCCGACAACCTGGCCCGTTTCGCGGCACTGAACCGGGGAGCACTGGAACTGCTGAAGAAGTTGCGGATCCGCCCTCATATCATCCATGTGCACGACTGGCAGACCTCACTCATCCCGCTCTACCTGAAGAGCATCTATCGACACGATCCCTTCTTCGAACGGACCCGGTCGGTCCTGACGATCCACAATCTCTCGTATCAGGGACGGTTCAACCCTGATGACATGCGGTTCACGGGACTGCCGAAGAACTACCTCTCACCCCGGTATTTCGAGTACTTCGGCGAGATACGTCTGCTCAAAGGGGGGATCGTATCCTCCGACTGGATCACCACTGTCTCACCGACATATGAGGAGGAGATCCAGACCGAGGAGTTCGGTTGCGGTATCGACGGTGTCATCCGTACGAGGTCCGAAAACCTGACCGGCATCCTGAACGGTATCGATATTAAGGAATGGAACCCGGCGCGCGATCCCTTCATCTCGACCCGGTACAGCACGGAAAACCTCCAGGGGAAGAACCGCTGTAAACGAGCGCTTCTCAAGGAGACAGGACTGCCACTGGACACCCGACGCCCCCTGATCTGTCTGCTCAGCCGGCTGGTGGAACAGAAGGGGATCATTCAGGCGATCGAAGCGATGCCCTACCTGCTCGAGGCAGGTGCCACCTGGGTCGTCCTGGGTGAGGGTGATCCCGCGTATGAGCTGGAGATGGCACGGCTCGCAACCGCTTATCCTGACCGTATCGCCGTCCGGATCGGTTACGACAATCAACTGGCCCACCGGATCGTGGCCGGCAGTGATTACCTGCTCATGCCCTCCCTGTTCGAGCCGTGCGGCCTCAGCCAGATCTATGCCATGCGTTACGGGACAATACCCGTGGTCAGGGGAGTTGGCGGGCTCGTCGATACCGTCACCGATCTCACAAAGGATCCCGAGAACGGAACGGGCTTCGTCTTCCACAGCACCACCCCCCAGGCACTGATGTCCGCGGTTCATCGCGCCTTTTCGGTTTATCGCCAGCCGAAGGTGTGGACGAATCTGCGCCGGCGGATCATGGCACAGGACTTCTCATGGCGACAGTCGGCGCTTGAATACCGGGAGATCTACCGGGATGTTCTGGCGAGGCCGAGGTCACCGATCCATCGCGCTCCGCGTTCCTGAATCACACCTCTGGATCACACCCCGGCTTCCGGGAAGATTTCAAGGTTCGGTCGGTGCAAAAGATGGGGACAGCCTACTTAATTGCTACCTGGCTTTTCCATGGATCGCCAGGCAGCTGAGCTACCAGATTATTCAGTACTGTGTCCATGGCCGAATCAAAGTCCCAGGAAAAATCAGGCCGGAGAATCGGCTGTACGTCGTCACGGAAGTCGGGCTGCGTGCGTTTTCCGGCGAGATTTTCATCAAATTGTGCCCGTGTGACTGTGTGGCCTTCTTCGTTCATGTAGCGCATAAAGCAGGTAAGGAGCACCTGAGGGTCGGCACGACCCATGTTCAGGGCGTGCCAGACATCAAAGAGGTCTCGTCCCTTTTTCCGCTGATACAATGCTCGGAACTTGGTGCAGAGCAATTCGTCGAGAACATACGTCGCAACGTCTGCGGCACCGCGGAACCATGGGTTTTCGACCTTGAATGGCACGCGCACAATTCCCAGTTCGGTGAAATGCTCACGAGTATTAATCTCGATCTTGAGTCGCAGCTTGAGCGGTGGCGCGTCCTCAGACTCGAAGCGATATACCAGATTGACCCGACCTTCCTTGAGCTGACGGCGCGGCACGCCCAACCATGGATCAAGCACCGAACGAGCCAGATCAAGAGTTTTACCGATCGGTTCCGGTTGTACCTGGACGAGATCGATGTCCTCGGAATACCGGGCCGGAGGTGTCAGGTAGAGTTTGTACAGCGCGGTACCCCCACGGAAGGCCAGGCTGTGTGCAAACTCGGGAATACGGAACAGTTCAACAATGGCACGGCTGATGACAAGGTCCTGCTCGACCTGCGCATCGAGAAGCCATGGGGCCTGCGCTCGCCAGGCAGTGATGTTGTCCCTGGGAATCATTCGTCAGAGACAACTTCGACATTGACGATGAGTTTCCAGCGCGGAATGCGTTTCGCACCCGCAACGCTCGCTGCACGTCGCAATGGTGTGCAGCTCCGAGCATGCTTCCGCACAAATGGCCCGAGCGCCTGAGCAATCTCCCCTTCCCCGACCAGCTCCAGGAGATATCCCAGGCGTTGAGACCAGCTCAAGGGTGATAGACGCGCGGCCTCAAGCAACTTGTAAGCGACCATCTCGCCGGCAAGCTCAGACAGAATCGTGGCTACATTGTTCAACCCGCCAGCGTGGTTAGGGTAACCGACGAGTTCCAGTGCCGTCACCTCTGGTGTCGAATACCGAAGTATGCCACGGAGAGTATTGAGACTGATGCTCGGCATCTTCTCGAGATCACCTCGAGCGATGAACTCGACGCGGACCTGTCCGCACTCGATGGATTGGCGGTTCTTACGCACCATGACCTGGAAGGTTTGCGGCCGCTGATGAGCAGCACCATGTCTCTCGGCAGCGCTCAAGAGAGCGACATAATAGGGCTCACGCCAGACCTGCATGAGCTGGTCGATGAACTGGTCGGCAGGCAAGCACCCCAGGCGATTGTACTCGGGGGGGATAATGACATGGAAGCTGCGCACGGGCGCCGCGATCAGACCTTGCTGCCTCAGTCGGCGCAGTTGGGCACGCACAGCGGGAGGGTTGCCTTCGACTACTTCGAGAGCGTCAGCGGTGGTGAAGTGGTGGCGTCCGTTTGATGCCAGTTCATGTATGTACTCACGGGCACGCATGACGATACGATTCTCCATGAATATCGCGTCTGACTCAACAAAAATCAAGAATCGTCTCGAATTATCAAATATAATCGATACGATTCTTTATAAATATAACACAAAACGTAGCATTACGCAAGAATCAGTAATATAATGTTCAATTCCAGATCGAACATACTATCCG
The DNA here is from genome assembly GCA_025774615.1 of bacterium. Lineage (GTDB taxonomy): Bacteria > Blakebacterota > Blakebacteria > Blakebacterales > Blakebacteraceae > Blakebacterum. The sequence continues at coordinate 4,075 of JALGVQ010000150.1, read as the reverse complement.
GCCTGAATCACTCCGCTGTCTCCGGGAAGATTCCCAGATTGGGTCGGACATGGCGCTCGTATATATCAGCCCCGTTACCCCGTTCAGGTTCGTTGCTCACCGCATCCTTCAGTATCGACAGGAATCCTTCTTCGAGATCGATCCCTGTCTGAGTCCGCGCGATCTGGATGACACGTCCCGCATACTGGAGGATCTGCACCGTCTCGATGTCCCCGGGATCGTCGAAGAACCATCCGCAGCTGGTGTACATGAGCATGGCATGACGCTGGAGTTCAAGGAACGGCAGAACCTTCCGGGCTTCCTCTGGAGTAACCCCCGACAGTGACTGCTCATCCAAGAACCGGGTGACCGTCTCCTCAGATGAGTCGAGGATCACCTCGATGTATGCATCACGAGCCCGCCAGGGATCCGCAAGGTATCGTCCGGCCTCACGTTCGAATAGTTCGGCGACTGAGTCCCTCAGCCAATCGAGTGCCTCCCGAACAGTAGCCCGCCAGGCCTGGTCTCCCTCGGGGAACCGCCCACCGGCACAGCCGCAGTCGGAACGCCAGCGTTCCACTCCGTGCGGGCAGCTCCACGAGGTGTTCTCTGCGATCCGAACCTCGTGCGTCGGCGGGAAGCGATCGAGGAATTCACCATAGATCGTCAACTCCGTATTCGCGTCTCTTTCAATCCGGTCGAGCGTCCAGGCGAGGGTCTTCTCGCCCCCTTTGACGTGGTGTCCGAATGTCTCTCCGTCAGTCGCAAGGTGGATCAGTTGCGGCCGGCTGGAGTCGGGATCGTGATCATGACCATGACCTCGCTCCCCGAGCAATCGGTCCGCGAACGCTTCACGGTCGTTGAGAAGTCCACCGAAGGAGACAGCCTTGCCGAGTTCGTCGTCATAGAAGAAGACTGCCATTTCACGACCCGAAGGAAGCCTGACGAGATACGGTATGGTTGTGTCGACCAGTGCCTTTTCCCCGAGTAAGGTCCATTCGTTGCTGCCGATCGGTCTGACAGCCTCGGCCTGGTGAGGAGCCAGGATCGTGAACCGGATGCCCTGTGCCGCCATCGATTCGAGACTTCCGGTATCCACCGCCGTTTCGGGCAGCCAGAGCCCCTCTGGTTCGCGACCGAACCGATGCCGGAAGTCCCTGATACCCCAGACGATCTGCGTCATCACGTCACGGCTGCTGGCCAGCGGATGGATCAGGTGATTGTAACTCTGGGCAAGTGCAGGCCCATGGCCGGAGAAGCGTTCCATCCCGATCCGGTCTGCCTCGATAATAGCCTGCAGGATGTCAGGACGGGATCGTTCAAGCCAGGAGAGGAGAGTCGGGCCGGTGTCGAAACTGATCCGGGAATAGTTGTTGAGGGTGACCGGCTCTTCTGCAGACCCGACACCTTCGATCAGCGCGGCTGCGTTGGGGGCGTAGCATTCTTCGGCGATCCGCTCGTTCCAGTCGTGCCAGGGAGCGGCCGACGGCTGTTGTTCGATCTCCCCCAGCCAGGGGTTCTCGCGCGGGGGCTGGTAGAAGTGTCCATGGATGCAGACGTACCGCCCCATCAGATGTACCTCTCCATCAGCGGTAGAAGTGGATCGACCGGGGAGGCAGGGTCACCTGGATCGTCCAATCGAAATGTCCGGTTGGTTCAGACACTGCTTTGTACACCAACGATTCATCATCACTCCCGCCACCGAACCGGGCGGCATCACTGGTGAGGAGTTCAACCCACTCGCCGTCATGCGGCACCCCGACCGCGTACCTCTCCTGCCGTTGATCGGAGAAGTTGCAGACCACCGCGACCGGTGCCGCCCCCTCACCACCACTGCGCAGAAAGGCGAGCACACACCGCTTCGAGTCATCGGCGGTGATCCACTCGAATCCGCCCGGTTCACAATCGAGCCGGTGCAGGGCAGGTTCTTCCCGGTAGATCCGGTTCAGGGCGGTGACCCATTCACTCACACCGGCGTGCGGGACCTTGTCGAGGAGTTCCCAGTGAAGCGGAAGGTCGTGGTTCCACTCCCCCTCCTGCGCGAACTCATCTCCCATGAAGAGCAGTTTCTTGCCGTCCAGGGCATACTGATATCCGAGCAGAAGGCGCAGGTCGGCGAACCGCTCCTTCTCTCTGCCGGGCATCTTGTTCAGGAGCGAACCCTTCCCGTAGACCACTTCATCGTGTGAAAGGGGCAGGATGAAGTTCTCGGAACCGGCGTAGAGTCCCCTGAAGGTCAGTTTGTCATGGATAGTACCGCGCTTGGCCGGCTCAGTGGAGAGGTAGGCGAGCGTATCGTTCATCCAGCCCATGTCCCACTTGAAACCGAAACCGAGTCCACCGCTCGAGACGGGATGCGAGACACCCGCCCAGGCAGTTGATTCCTCGGCGAAGATCTGAACGTCAGGATGTTCGGCATAGATCGTCTCGTTGAGTGTGCGCAGGAAGTCCACCGCCTCCAGGTTCTCATTACCCCCATCCCGGTTGGGCACCCACTCCCCCTCTGCCCGCGAGTAATCGAGATAGAGCATCGAGGCGACGGCATCGACCCGGAGCCCGTCTGCGTGAAACAGATCGAGCCAGAAATGGGCGCTGCTGAGCAGAAAGCTCCTGACTTCAGGGCTTTCGTAATCGAAGATCAGACTGGTCCAGTCGGGGTGATAACCCTTGCGTGGATCAGCATGCTCGTAGAGAGGCGTGCCGTCGAACCGGCCGAGAGAGAAGGCGTCTTCGGGAAAATGGGAGGGTACCCAGTCGAGGATTACACCGATCCCTGCCTGGTGCAGCATATCGATGAGGTACATCAGGTCATCGGGTGTCCCATACCGGCTGGTGGGCGCGAAGTAGCCGGTGCTCTGGTACCCCCACGACCCGTAGAAAGGATGCTCCATGAGGGGGAGGAATTCCACATGGGTGAAGCCCATCTCCTGCACGTATTCGACCAGCAGGGGGGCCAGTTCCCGATAGGTATGGAACCCGCTCGTCCCGTTGCCGGGGCGTCGCCATGAACCGGGATGGATCTCGTAGATGGCGATCGGTGAGCTGAGACTGTTCCTCTCTGCCCGATCATTCATCCATCCGGAATCACCCCACTCGTGGGAGTTCTCCCAGACGATCGATGAAGTCTCCGGCGGTTCCTCGCTGGTCCTCGCGAAGGGGTCGGCCTTGTCGAAGGTGCCGCTTCGCCGTTTCCCCCTGATGTGATACTTGTAACGCTCGCCCGGGGAGACGCCGGCCACCCACCCCTCCCATATCCCCGATCCCCGGATACGTGAGAGCGGATGGGATCCGGGATCCCAGGAGTTGAAGTCGCCACAGACTGAAACCCTTTTCGCATTCGGAGTCGGACACCCTCGGTGCCTCCCGGTCCGATACCGGGATGTGAACCGAGCACCTGGTAAAGTGAGTGGTGAGCCCCCGTCTTGAACCGCTGGATGTCCTCCCGGGTCAGGAAGGGCATGCCCGATTCGGATTCCGTCACTTCTGTTGCCCCTTTGATCTCTGGCGGGCCGAATTACCGGATCTGCCCGATTCGCGGATCCCGGCGCCTGTCGAGCCTCGGACCGGTTCCCTCCTGAGCCGGTCGATAGCCTTCAGGGCTTCGGCCACCGTTTCAGAACGCATCATTTCCTCCAATGAGAGGGCACCTCGGCGACTCCAGTTCGGCTGTTCATCGGTCGTTCCCGGCACGTTCTGCGGTCTGGTCTCGAGCCAGAGATCTTCGAGGGTGATCATCATCGCCGGGGCACTGCCGGTCGCCATCAGGGCGTGACAGGCAGAGATGATCGTCTCCAGATCAGGTGTACCTTCTTCCAGTAATCCCTCTTTCATCAGGTATACCAGAAGAGCGTTCCTCCGGTCACCGCGTTCTGAGTCGATCCTTCTGGCATCTTCGCGGTCGAGATGACCGAGCTGTTGCAGGAGTTCGGTATCTTCGCCCTTCCAGAAGGCAGCGAAGTGGGGCATATCGTGCGTGCCGAGCGAGGCCAGGCAGTCGCCGGTCATGGGTGTCACGGCATGTTCAGAGTCACTCTGAAGTTCGCTCTGAAGCACGTACATCCGGCCGATACCCTCCCTCTTCATGCTCGTCCGGACA
>JALGVQ010000149.1 GCA_025774615.1 bacterium | reverse complement strand
GGCAGAACTCGGTGACCTCACCCATGATACTGTCGCGGATGGAGAGAGCGCTCTGACCGGTCGTTCTGGCCAGGAGCTGGTAAAGCCGTTCCTCCCCGTACATGTTCTCTTCGGGCATCTCATATTCATCGTCATCTTCATCGAGCTCCACGGAAACAGTGGACAGCGGTTCCACACTCCCTTCTTCTGGGATCCCAACCGATTCTTCATCGGGTAAGAGAGCCCCCTCGGGTGTTATCTCTTCATCCGGTCCGACTGCTTCGCTCACACCATCGGTATACATCACGATCGAATCACCGGGACCGATCTTGATGGTCTCCTCCTCGTAGGCGATTCCCTCCATCATACCTATCGGGATACCGCCGACATCCAGGAACTCCTGATTTCCATCGATCCGCTGTGCGATCGGCGGATTGTGTCCCGCGTTGCAGTAGGTGAATCGGCCTGATTTTCGGTCGAGGACCCCATAGAAGAAGGTCGCGTACATGTGTACATCAGAGGATCTGGACAGCAGATCGTTCACCCGGCTTGTGACGGCAGCGACGTTTCCGGGGTGGATCGCCTGTCCCTGCAGCGCGGCCTGCAGGTTGGCCATGAGCAGGGGAATCCCTTTCCCTGACACATCTGCGATCACCACACCGGTCTGGCCGGTGCCGGTCTCGACGAAATCGAAGTAATCACCTCCTACCTGAAGGCTGGAGATGCTCGTAGCGGCGAACTCGAACCCGGGCACTTCAGGCATCTCGTCGGGAAGGAGCCTCTCCTGAATACTCCGGGCTGTCTCCAGTTCCTTCTCCAGCCGTTCCCGGGCGATGGCTTCTTCGCGCCCCTTCTGGACAGCGATGGCCATCTCATTGAACGAGTCAGCCAGGTCGCCGAACTCATCCTGGTTCTTGATCTCGATCCGGGTATCCAGGTCACCTTCGGCCAGTCGTCTGGTCCCTGCATGCAGAATACTCACTGCTGAGGTGAACCCCCGCGTGATACGGACACCGAGGAACAGCGCTCCCAGTTCAATGATGAGGAAGAGAACAGCGAAGAAAATCAGGGCGGCTATCAAGGCCTGATTCATCGTGCTCGAGCCGCTTGTGAGATCCCGCAATATCTGGAATGGAGATGTTGTGATCTGGAGAACGATGGAATCAGTCACCATCTGATTGCCGGTCGTGATCAGGACCGGTATCAGGGCGAAACCCATGGTGCCGATCTGGAATCCGCTGCTGCTGTCGGTTTCGGAGGCCACCCTCTCTTCGGCGTTCCTGAATCCGGTCAGATCGAATCTGCTCTCATCATCATTCCGCGAACCCAGGAGGTGCAGGTTCGATCCTACCTTGGAAGCGATAGCATCTACGAACTCCTTATCGAGCCTCGAGCCTCGCACCTTCAGCACCTCATCGTCTGTCCCACGGACATCCAGCACCCAGAGTTCAGTGCCGGTCATGAACAGCATGGTCGTATCAGCAGGTGTCCAGACGATCCCGCCCAGTGTATCGGTCCTGCTGCCGATACTGACGACCATCCCACCCCCCTCGTCGCCTGCGGGGATTTCCATCCTGCTGACAGGCTCACCGGTAATTGTGGAATCCATGGTAGCTGGATCGAGTCTCATCACTCGCAGAACCGATGCCAGCCAGGTAGGTTCAACTATTCCGGAAACCTGCAGATCATCCCCGGAATACTCGGCGAGGAACTGCTCTCCCTCCTCACCGGTCTGTCCCCGTACCAGATCGACCGCGTTATTCTCCAGGATACGGTGAGCGATCGCTGCTCTGTCCCGCTCGAGGAAATTGATCAGAGAGAGGATCGAGAAGGTCGCCAGCAGAGCGAGAGGGACTACAGCCAGGAAGAAAGCGGTCACCATCAGCTTCGGCTTCAGACGCAGAAAGTGCAGGCGCATCCCGAAGAAGAGGTATACCAGTGTGAACCCGAGGTAGACCTTGAGGGACCAGATGGCCCAGATGCCGGCTGCATGGACCAGACTCACAACCCATCCGGCGCCTTCCCGTAGTCCGATCTCTGCCGGCAGAAAGACGATGAAGAAGAGACTGAGCAACCCGAAGATGATGCGCCGTTGCGATGTGAGTTCACGGTATGGCCGATAGAGTCGGAAGGTCAGGAAGCCGATACTCACAAGAAGAGCTATGATGAAACCAGCTTCGCTGTCGTCGTACAGCAACAACAGAGCGACACCTGCCAGGCAGAGCCAGACGATCCAGAAAACCCGCAATCGGGTCTTGATCATCAGTAACCTGATGGCCGCATACCAGGCCGGACCGGCAGCAAGAAGGGCGATCCACTGGGTGATATTTCGCCCCTGACCGAACACCCGTACCAATAATGTGACCGCCGTGCACCCGATTGCGAGGATCACGATCCAGCGCCAGGCCTGCTCATTCAGGTCAATGTGATCGTTCTGTAAGTGGGTTTCTTTCATCGTTTATCTGATACTCAAGGTCTATCTGGCGATACGGTACTTGATCAGTGATATTTCACCGAATTCACCCTGTTCTCCGATCATTATGCAATTCTGGAATATCGGTGCTCCGACCAGGGGGTAATCTCCACCTTCGGTGATCGCCACGGTACCCAGGAATTCTCCAGAAGGCCTGAAGGCGTCAAAAGAGCGGAAGTCCAGATCTGCGTTCCTTCGATTTACCTGCACAAGAATGTTGCCCTCGGAATCGACCATGATCTGGCCGAAGGCTGGTTTATAGCGGGGAAACTCGGTGTTGTCGCGGATGAAATCGGACGCGCCGAAGGTGATGTTGCCCTCGCTGTCGGATGAAGTGATACCACCAAACCATGTCTCCATGTCATCACGGGTCACCCGTACCGGGGAATACTGGTGTTCGAATGTGGACACGTTACCGCTGGCAGGATCGTGGATCTCAATCCGGTACTCATCGCTGAATCCGACCACGATCCTGCTGTCGGGAGTCACACTCCAATGAACCCGGGGTGAAAAGGGGACGGGGATCGGACTTGAGTTGGGAACATTCTTTCTGCTCAGGTTCGCGTTACTGTAGATGATGCGGCGGAATTCCATTTCTGGCGAATACAGTCTGATCTCGGTGATCTGCTCCTGACCTGTGCCGCCGAAAATGCCCTTGTTCGCCTCCATGACAATGTCACCGCTGGGAAGGGCCTGCAGTTTCCCCGGCCATCCCTCTTCACCCCGGTCGAGAGGCCGCGCTGATATGAATTCGCCATCCAGGGTCATGAGGCAGAACCGGGTATTTCCCATGTCCCACACCACGAGTCGATCCAGGGAACAGCCCATGAAGTAGGGCCTCCGAAAATCGCCGGGCCCGCTCCCCTCCCTGCCGATCACTTTGAGGAACCGGCCAGTTGAGTCAAACTTCTTGATATTGTTCGCGCCGTAGTCGGCGAAATAGATGTTCCCACCCCCATCGACTGTGATCGCCCAGGGCTGTTCGAACCCTACCAGGTAAACATTATCAGGGAGGTCGGCATCCGTGATGGTGATCTCGGGAATGAAGCGCACTTCGCCTCCGCGGTAAAGCTCGGCAAGGGAAGTCTGTGCCCCGGTGTCGTTCGATTGCGTGAAGAGCAGCATCAGCGCGATGATGGGCACAAGCCTGCGTGACATTACTATCGTCCTTCCCGAGGCATCACGGTGAACCGGATCAGGAAAAATCGGGACATAATATCTGACCGGTAAACGGCAACTCCGCTGTGTGGTTTCCAACGAATTGTAACCCTGAAGAGTTTATCCCGTATTCCCTCAGATGGAAGGTGATATTCAGATCACCCACAGGGAGAAGATGATGAGCGGTCGATCGATATCAGCGGTGATGCTCGGGATGATGTTGTCGGTTTCGGGACCACATACCGACTGTCAGGGCCAGGGATTCCAGAAGTCACTGACACAACTGACCTTCGATCCAGAGGTCGATTATTACCCGAGCTGGTCACCTGATGGCACCTGGATCGTGTTCTCTTCGAGCAGGGACGGGGGAAATCTCTGGAAGGTTTCAGCTGACGGGGGCCCTGCCGTTCAGGTCACCGATTTCAGTTCCAATCATCCCAGCTGGTCTCCAGATGGATCTCTTATCGCATTCGACAGCGATGGTGGATCGGTTCTCCAGATTGTTTCATCTGACGGAGGTATCCCGATCCGGATCGTGCCCGAGACCATCGTGATGTCCAGGGGAGCTCATCCCTGCTGGTCCCTGGATGGCACGAAGGTCGCGTTCTCTGCTGAGGGTGATGTCTGGATGATCGATCTGCCGACCGCTGAACTGACTCTCATTTTCCAGGACGATGGATATTACGCCAGAGCGTTCTGTTGGTCGCCTGATGGCAGATATATCACTGCCGATGTAGGTACTGATGTGGAGAAGAGCGATGACGATGTGTGGCTGCTCCCACTGGAGGGGGGAGAGCCGGTCATCCTCACCCAACTCCCCGGGCGTGAGGGGAACCCGAAATACTCCCCGGACGGATCGATGATCGTGTATATGTCACATTTCGGGGAGATTCGTTCACTCTGGATGATATCCGCCACCGGTGGGGACCCGGTCAGGATCACGAACCATGAGGGGTTCAACGCCAATCCCCGTTTTTCACCCGATGGCACCCGGATCGCATTCTCATCTGATCGGGGCGGAAATCCTGATATATGGGTGATGGAACTCGACATCGAAGCACTGAAAAAGGCCCTTGGGATATACCCGGATTCGCGCTGAGTTCATGCGGAAATCTCCACCCCGATCCAATCTCCCTGTTGTTCATCGCTGAAGACCTCCCGGTTGGCATGAAACCGGGCTTGCATTAGACTGCGGTCGGCAGACCATACCCCTCATCCGACCAGGAGTCTCCTGATGAAGGACCGCAGGTTCGTTATTCCGATCACTCTGATTGTCGCAGCCAGCATCCTTCTGTTCACCGCATTACCAGCTGAAGCGCAGGATCCCATCAGGGATCTCGATTCGTATATCCTGCGTGTCATGCAGGACTGGGAGGCACCCGGTGTCGCCGTGGCGGTGGTCAAGGATGACCGGGTTGTGTACGTGAAGGGATTCGGTGTGCGTGAGATCGGCGGCAGTGACCCGGTCGATGAACACACCGTGTTCTCTATCGCCTCTACCTCCAAGGCCTTCACCACCGCAGCACTCGGCATGCTGGTCGATGATGGGAGACTTGACTGGGACGATCGGGTAACCGACCACCTGATCGGATTCGAGCTGGCCGACCCGTGGGTAACCCGGGAACTGACGGTTCGTGATCTGCTATCACATCGCAGCGGCCTGTCGAGAGGTGACCAGCTCTGGTACGGTTCATCGTTTTCCCGGGATGAGGTGCTCGAACGTGTCCGTCTGCTTGAGCCGGTCCGGAGCTTCCGCTCCCGATACGGATACCAGAACATCATGTTCACTGCCGCCGGAGAGCTTCTGCCGGCGGTTACCGACACCAGCTGGGGAGATTTTATTGAAGCGCGCATATTCGAGCCCCTCGGCATGCGCTCCTCCAGTACGACTCTGGCGGAAGTCGAGTCTCACACCAACGTGGCTACCCCTCACGGGAAGATGAGTGGAGAGGTACGAGCGATCTCCTGGCGGGACTGGGAAAACCTTGGTGGTGCAGGAGCGATCAATTCGTGCGTAGCGGATCTGGCTCAATGGATGAGGCTGCAACTGGGCAGGGGTGTTCATGATGACCACCGCCTGCTGTCTGACGAAGTCATCAGGGAGATGCACTCCCCTCAGACCATCGTGCCTCTATCCAGGAGTGACCGGGAGCTGTTTCCGGAGACCCATTTTGCGCTGTACGGGTTGGGGTGGAGGCTGAACGACTATCGTGGCCGCTTGATCGTGCGACACGGTGGAGCTCTGGACGGATTCCGTACGCATATAGCCATTCTGCCGGAGGAGAATCTTGGAGTCGTTGCACTGACAAATATCAATGAAAGCAGTGTGCCCCAGGCCATCGTATGGCAGGTTATCGATCAGTACCTGGGCCCGCAGGAAAAAGACTGGAACCAGGTCTATCTGGCTGAAGCTGAGAAAGCCCGAGCTCGATCCGACTCACTGAAAGGAATCAGGATTACCGAGCGCCTGATCGATACCGTGCCGACCCATGCTCTGGAGGATTTCGCCGGTACCTACGAGCATGAGCTGTACGGGCAGGTGACGATCACGCTGGAAGACGGCCACCTGGTCATCAACGCCGGCCTGTTCTACACGGGCGACCTCGAGCACTGGCACCTGAATACTTTCCAGGTAACATGGCGCGATGCATACCAGGGAAAGGACTACCTCGGTTTCATCCTCGACCGTATGGGACAGATCGCAGCGGTGGATGTGGAGGGATTTGCGCGGTACAACAGAGTGCGTGAGCCCGGGCGATGAGCATCATGCATGATTTACTAATTCAGATTCCGGAACCTGACATCCTGAGTCGTTTCGAGTCCGCCAGAAGGGACACTTCACTTGCGGTGCTCGAAGGATTCCATGCCATCAAGCACGCGATCCGTTTCGGCGCGGAGATCGATCTTGTTGTCAGCTCGAATTTGCCGGAAATGAGGCATCTGGCTGATGTGCTGGCCCCTGATGTGAAGGATCAGTTGGATGGAATAACCGTCGAAGTCCCGGGGGATATCTTTAAGCGACTTGCGCCTCACCCGCACCGCACTGAACTGATCGCCATTGCTCAACGCCGCGTGACTGACCTGTCCTTGATCCTCGATGATCCACAGCAGAAGCCGGTCGTCTTCCTGGAAAACCCGTCCCACCTCGGAAACATGGGTGCCGCGATCCGTGTCGCGGCCGGTGCGGGTGCCGCAGCGGTGATCACCTCCGGCCAGCACGACCCCTGGAATCCCGTCGCGATCCGGGGAGGAGCCGGTCTTCAGTATGCCATACCGGTTGCCCGGACAGAGGAATTGCCAGAGTGTGACCGCCCACTCGTTGCCATCCACCCTGATGGTGAGGAGCTGTCAGCTGACTCCATACCGGACTGCGCGATCCTTGCTTTCGGAGAAGAGCGTGAAGGCCTGTCTGATACAGTCCTGCAGCAGGCTGAGAAGTGCCTCCGGATCCCTATGACTGAAGGTGTTTCCAGCCTGAACCTGGCTACCGCGGTTGCTGTCACCCTCTATGCCTGGCGGCTCAGTGACCGGGACTGACAGGCCGCGGTATTGCGTTTCCACTACAGGCTCTTTGTACTCCGGATGTGATACCTGCGGCTTTGTCATATTGCGGTGATCTGCAGTGTCCCGGTTATATAATTCCTGCTTGAATTCTTCTGCGTATCTGATGTATACACATAAACTATAGTAATCAATGTAATTACTCGGGAGGCATTCAATGGCTGCTACAGTCCTGACGACCCGTTTGCCGGGATGGTTGAGCGAGGACTTACGAGAGGAGTTCGCTCAATACGGGGAAGGCCCATCTGAGGGTTTACGTCGTGTTGTTGAGCAATGGTGGGTTCGAAAAAGTCTCCCGTTGGTCGAATATCGTGACAGTCTTGATGGACCCCGCCCTGCCATGGTGAAGGGTCCTGAAGTATGGGAGTTCATCATGGTCAGGAAGTCGTATGGCGACGATCTGGACGGGATCAGTGAGTATTTTGGCGGACTGCATAGGGAAGGGATGGAACAGGCGATCGCGTACTACCGGCTGTTCCCCGAATCCATCGATGAGCATCTACGAGAGAATCTGCGACTTGAGAAGCTCATGCTGGGTGACCAGGCATGAGATCCGGACTACGTCTACTTCTCGACGAGAA
>JALGVQ010000148.1 GCA_025774615.1 bacterium | reverse complement strand
ATACTCTCCACGGGCTGTTGCAGGGATGATGGTGGGGATAGCAGCCATCGCTCCGGCTGCCGCTCCCTTTTTCATGAAAGCACGTCGACTGATCCGTGATCGATCCTTCATGCCTCTGGGCCTTCCTCGTGCTGAAGCACGCCTGCACCTGCAGGTCGTCTGATCGTGAGTAGGTGAGTATAGTCCCGTTGATGGTGGGTGTCGATTCCCGGCATGTCCTCTATTATCTCTTTATTGGATCTGGGGATCTGGCAATATCAACCGAGTCAGCCCCATCATGAACCCGGAACCAGGATGGCCGCAGATGCGAACCGCAATACTCTCCTCGCTGCTTCTTCTCTCACTTGCCACCGCCTGCGGAAAGGGCGCTGAACAGGATCAGTGGATCCAGTTGTTCAACGGGAAAGATCTCACCGGCTGGGATATCAAGATCTCGGGATATCCACTGAACGAAAATTTCCGGAACACCTTCCGGGTGGAGGATGGGCTGCTCAAAGTCAGCTATGACGAATATGAAGAGTGGAACAGTGAGTTCGGGCACATCTTCTATGACCAGACCTTTTCCGATTACATCCTCAGGGTGGAATACCGCTTCGTCGGTGAGCAGATGCCGGGGGCTCCCGGTTGGGCCCTCAGGAACAACGGCGCCATGCTCCACTCCCAGTCTGCCGAGAGCATGGGGCTCGACCAGGACTTCCCGGTCTCGATAGAGGCGCAGTTCCTCGGCGGTTCCGTGGAGGGGGAGCGCCCGACGGCCAACGTCTGCACGCCGGGTACCGACATAACCATGAATGGCGCGACCGTCCCCGGGCACTGCACCAACTCGACCTCGAAGACCTACCGCGGTGAGGAATGGGTCACGGTCGAGATGATCGTGCATGGCCGCGGTGACATCTTCCACGTGGTGGAGGGTGACACGGTCCTGGCCTATTCGAATCCCGTGGTCGGTGGCGGGAACATCCCTGAAGGCTACCTCGTGCCTGTCGGCAGTGCGTTGACCGGGGGGTACATCGCCCTGCAGGCCGAGAGCCATCCGATCGAGTTCAGGAAGGTGGAACTGCTCGACCTGAGTGGAAGAGGCCACTGAACAACCACTGACAGGAGTTGTCTCAGCCAGTATGAAGGCTCGATGCAGATCAGCATTATCCGGCTCTCTGTTCCTCTCAGGGATGGTCCTCATCGTCCTGGCAGGGCCCACACGGGCTCAGGAAAGACCCTTCCCCTATACTGTTTCAAAGCGGGATATGGTGATCCTGCCGGTGAGTCTCGGTATTTCCCTGCTGGGTGATTCCGAGGCAGCGAAATACCGTGCTCCCCTCACCATGGAGGAGATCGCCCTGTACAAACGGAGCGACGTGAACCGGTTCGATCGCTCAGCGACCAGCAACTGGTCATGGGGATGGAGTGAACAGAGTGATGATTATCGTAACGGGGTGATCGTGGCGGCGATCGGGATCGGCATGTACGAGACCCTGCGCATCCGGAACCTCCATGACACCGCTACTCTGGGAGTCATGTTCCTGGAGGCAGCTCTCCTCGTGAAGGGGACCACCTATCTTACGAAAGCGCTCGTCGGTCGCAAGCGACCGTTCGTCTATAACACCACATTCAGTGTGGAAGAGCGGTATCAGAAGGTCATCGGTGATGAGAACGATGCGTTCTTCTCGTTTTTCTCCGGTCACAGTTCGTCAGCCTTTGCACTGGCTGCCTTCACCTCGACCGTGTTTTCCGACATTCACGGACCCTCTACCTGGTCGAGGCTGGTCTGGGGATCGACCCTCACCCTGGCAACGCTCACCGCCTATGCCCGGGTCAAGGCCGGTGTCCATTACCCTACTGATGTCATCGTCGGAGCCATAGTGGGAGGCGCCATCGGCCATCTGGTGCCGGTCATGCACCGGAATAACTCATCACAGCGCCTGACCCTCGGAGTCTTGCCCGACCGGGTATGCCTCTATATCCGCCAGTAATCGATCCGGCCCGGGTGTATGTATTTTTTTGCATTTCAATTACACAATTGCCGGATCAGGTTCGCTACCTGTGTGAGACCGGACACACATGGTAAGGAAAGGAATCTCATGAGCCGGCTGTCAAGGGTAGTGCCCATATCACTGACTTTGTTGCTCACATCGCTTCTGCCACCGATTGCTGTTTCCGCCCAGCAGGGGGAACTGCAGGCAATAGCGGAGAGCAACGCCGCGTTCGGATTCGATCTTTACCGGAATCTCACTGGGATCGAAGGGAACCTGTTCTTTTCCCCGTACAGTATCTCGACCGCTCTCGCGATGGCCTGGGCAGGCGCGCGGGGCCGGACCGCGGCGGAGATGGCAGAGGTCCTTCATTTCCCGACTGAGCAGTCCACACTCCATCACTCTCTGTCCGGTCTCCAGAATCATTTCGACGCGATCCAGAGGAGGGGTGACATCCGCCTGCATCTGGCGAATTCACTCTGGTATCAGGAGGATCATCCCTTCCTCGAGTCGTTCTTCGACCTGGTCGAGACGCATTACGGTGCGGTACTCTTCCCGGTCAATTTTGCCCGACAGACCGAGGTCGTCCGTCGCTCAATCAATGCCTGGGTGGAGCGTGAGACGGAAGAGAGGATTCGGGAACTCATCACCCCTGGTCTCCTCGATCCGGCTTCGGCCCTGGTCCTCTGCAACGCCATCTACTTCAAGGGTGACTGGGCATATGGGTTCGATCCCTCACAGACGAGAGCATCTCCTTTCCACGTCACCGCCGGCAGAGTGGTGACCGTGCCGATGATGACCGGGGAGGCGGAGTTCAGGTCGAGGACGTTCGAGGGATTCAGTGCCCTGGAACTCCCCTATGAAGGCAACGATCTCTCCATGGTCATCCTGCTGCCCGATCGGGATCTGGGTATCAGCGGTCTGGAAGAGATACTCACCGGTGAGCGGGTCACCGGCTGGATGCGGGAGATCGAGAGGGAAGAGCCCTCGAGTATCGCCATACAAATACCCCGGTTCTCTACCACGTCGCGATTCGAGATGGCTGAGATACTCATGGCGATGGGTATGCCCGCTGCATTCCATAACGCTGATTTCTCCGGCATGACCGGGAGCAGGGGGCTCTTCATCAGTGAAGTCGTCCACCAGGCCTTCATCGAAGTCAATGAAGAGGGGAGCGAGGCTGCGGCAGCGACTGTGGTCGTCATGAAGCGGGGCGGCTCGATGTTCCTGGTGAATCGTCCTTTTCTCTTCCTTATCCGTGAGAACCTGACCGGCACTGTCCTCTTCATCGGCAGGATCCTGGATCCCACGCAGCAGTAACAACGGACTCTTGCCCCCTCCGAGGCCACGGCGGTACACTCCGCGGGACATTGATTCTGATTCATGATATCTCAGCGCAGAGTGAAAACATGACTATCTCACACAGATCAGGCTGGACAGTGGCGGTCGCGGGACTGCTCGCGATCGTCCTCATCGGTTGCGCGCGATCAGGGGGGAGCGATCAGATGAATCCATACAGCGAATTCGGGATCACGGCGAACAATGCCTTCTTCTATTATGACGATCTTGAAGAGGCCACGAGATTCTATTCCCGGACCCTGGGTCTCAGGGTGATTGCCGATTATGGGTTCGCGAAGATCCTGCAGGTTGCTGCCACTTCATATCTGACCCTTATTGATGGCGCAATGGGCATGCATACCACCGACGAGCCGAAGACCGTGGCGATCGCGCTCATCACCGATCAGTTGGTTGAGTGGTATGAGTACCTCCTGGGCGAGAATGTCGGTATGAGGTCGGGGTACACCCCGGTCGAAGGGCGGCCCCATCACGGATTCGTAGCATACGATCCGGAGGGTTACCTCCTGGAGTTCGAGCGCTTCAATCCGCACCCAGAGAACGAGAAGCTGATGCCGATCCTGGAACTGGCTGAAACCCTCTATCCCGATCCGGGACAGGAGACCACGGTACCACCAGGTCTCGGAATCAAGGCCACGGTGCTGTGGCTCTACTATAAGGACACAGATGGTATTCTGGGCTTTTTTGAAGAGAAGCTGGGATTCGAAAGGGTTGTCGACCAGGGATGGGCCTGGATCCATCAGACCTCACCGACCGGTTTCATCGGACCGGTGGACGAGACCCGTGGCATGCACTCATGGACCGGGCAGAAAGCCGTCACGGTGTCGTTCTTCACCGATGATCTGGAGGGCTGGTTCTCGTTCGTGCGGGATTCCGGTGTGTATGAACTACGAACACCCGAAATCGAGGATGATGATGAAGGGCGTTTCCGCGCGTTCGTGGGTTACGATCCGGAAGGGTATTTCCTTGAGTTCGACACCTTCCTGTCGCACAACCTCAACGACCGGTTGCTGGAATCGCTCAGCCGATGACCTCGGTGTAGAATCTCAGCAGGTTGAGCCCCATGATCTTCTCCACCTCACCTTCGGAGTAGCCTCTGCTGAGCAGTCCGTCCCACACCACTTCCATCCGGCGTGGGCCGTTCAGGGCCGGCATGTAGAGGGGCCAGTCCTTCGGGTCGAACTGGGCTCCCTCTTCTTCGAGGAGCACGGCCAGTTCCTCTTCAGAGTCCTCGATCACACGATGATCCCGATCACTGCCGATACAGACATGGTCGATGCCGGCTACCTGTACGGCATGGTCGATGTGATCGAAGTAGAAACGCACGTTATCATCCGAGTGCACATCTGTGAGAAACGGTCGTATCTGACAGATGCCCACAACGCCGCCCGATTCCGCGAGCGCGCGGATGTTCTCATCGGTGGTGTTGCGGATGTGTTCATATACCGCCTGGCACCCCGTGTGGGAAACGATGGTCGGTTTCCCGGAGATGGCGATCGTATCCCGCATTGTTTTCATGTTCGCGTGTGAAGTGTCGATCAGCATGCCGATCTCGTTCATCCGTTCGATCAGTTCGGCACCGAACACGGTCAATCCACCATCGAACCGGTCTCTGCAACCAGTGCCCACATAATTCTGGTAATTGTAGGTGAGCTGCAGCGAGCGCAGACCCAGGTTGTAGAACATGTCGATGCGGTCGAAGTCTTTGTGGATCGGGGTAGTGTTCTGCAACTGGTAGAAGATGGCCAGCTTACCTTCCGATCTCGCCTGATGGATGTCAGCAACACCTGTCGCTTTGATCAGAAGGTCGGAATGCTCACGGATATGCCGGTCATAGGCGAGCAGGTCGGAGAGGGCGGCATCCATCGCTGCCTCACCGAACACTTTCGGGTCGGTGATCGTCACCGACTCCGAATTGGTGCCACTCGCGATCACTTCGCGGATGAGGCTCATGGGGTGGGTCAGGCGGATCTCACCGTTGGCATCGAGGATGACAGGTTTCTCCTGTGCACCACCGGCCACAGAAGTGACGGCAGTCCGCATCATGGCCGGAGCCACCACGAGGCCGCTCCCTACACCAGTAACGAATTGGCGGCGATCCATCAGATCCTCCTTGTGCCTGCAGTACCCCGGGGTTCACCGATCCTGATAGGCATTCCAACCGCACATCGGGATCGATCTCCCTCTATCGCCTCCGTGATCGTGTTACACTACCTCAAAGAACTTGCTTCCCGGTACCCCGCAGATCGAGCACTGATCCGGCAGTTCATCGTGAGCCGTGTTCCCGCATACCGGGCAGATGAAGACTTTCCCCTCAGGAAGGTCCTGCCCGCTGTTGACTGCCGTGAGGGCCTCGGTGTACTCACCATGGTGCACTTCCTCGGCCGCCATGGCGTTCTTGAATGAGAATATCGCCGGCTGGTTGTTCTCGCTCTCGGCCTCGGTGAGGAATCCCGGGTACATCTCCTTGAACTCATAGCCTTCACCATCAATGGCTGCCTGCAGATTCGTTGCCGTATTCCCGATACCATCCATCACGCGCAGGTGGGCGTGGGCATGGATCGTCTCAGCCTCTGCTACGGCGCGGAAGAGTTTCGCCACCTGGGGGAAACCCTCATCCGCTGCTTTCTTCGCGAATGCCAGATATTTTCGGTTGGCCTGACTCTCACCGGCGAACGCATCCTTCAGATTTTCCAGCGTGGACATATTTGATTCTCCTCACCGCGATACTTGATGGTGGTACAACCTGATCTCTCATAATTAAACCGTACAATCTCACATTAAGCCAGAGAGGAAGGGTGTCTGATTGTCAGCAATGAAACGCTCTGTTACATTGGTGTTCGATATATTCATACCGCCATCTGATCACATCACTGCATGAACAAGGAGCACGCGACGATGTCGACAAAGGAATTGCAGGAGAAACTCATCAGTAATATGAAGCGCTGGCAGGAGATCGAGGATGCCGCGGTCAAATCGACCGGAGATATCGTAGAGAAAACCAGTCACCCCCTGATCCGAACCGTCATGGAGATCATCCGTACCGACTCCCAGCGTCACCATCAGGTCCAGCAGATGATCATCGATTGTTACGAGGCTGAGAGTGTCGCGATCACACCTGAGGATCTTCTGGAAGTCTGGGACCTGATCGAAGGGCACATCGAAATAGAGCGCAGGACAGTCGACTTTGCCACCGAGTCGCTGGCAGATATCAAGGGCACCAAGATGGTCATCGCGCAATATCTCCTTGAGTACCTGCTTACAGATGAGAACAAGCACAACACGCTTCTGGACAATCTCGAGGGCATCAAGAAGGGCATGTACCCATACTGAGGAGTAAGACTCGAGTGCCGGGGATTACGGACTGACCCTTAACAGGGTTCAGGCAGCAGGTGGGAGTAGAGAACCCGCCAGGTCAAGGAGGCCTGGCGGGCATGTTGTAGTGCGCCGGGTCTGTCTGTGTCGATTATCGGCCGTTTCCCGCAAGTAACTGGTCGAGGATGTCGGGCCAGGCACTTATATCAGCCCAGTTCTCCTTTTTGACAACAATACCGCCCCTGTCGATGATAAAGGCACTGTTCGGCAGACCACCGTACGCTTTCCGCATGGTGTTCTCCATGTCATCGATCACGATAGTTGTCGCCGGGTGGAGGTCTGTACTGCCCATTCTCTGGGTGGCGTGCGCCTCGCGCTGGTAGAGGATGATGAAAGTGACCTTGTCACCGTACTTTTCCCTGATCTCTTCAACGGCAGAAGCCTTCTGCCTGAAAGGGGGTCAGGTGAACGATCCGAACTCGATAACCACCGGTTTGTCCCCGTAATACTCGCTGAGCGTAAAGGTCTCACCCTCGAGTGTCTCGAGAGTGAAATCAATGGCTGTTTCTCCAACCTGCGGCGACCAGCCGGCGAATTCCGGCCACATGGCTCTCATGCGTTCGGACATATCCCTCTGCTGTGCCGATCCGATCTGAGGCAGGAGCAACAGCGTCAGGATGGTGAAGAGTGTCGTCCGCCATCTCAATGATTGCTTGCCTGTCAAAGTGTACCTCTCTGGTCAGGGGGTATTGATATTCAGACTACCATTCAGGGGTGATTCGCTTCAATGGTCTCAATGGCCTGAATGGTCGCATACACGCAACCGTATGGACCTGCAGCATCGTCGAGAAAAAACTGTAACAGGGGCGATTTCATTTGCATTTAACAATAAGGAGTCCTAATTATCGTAACCATGTAATCTGTAACCATTTGGGAGACAAGGTGTCTGAATGATTTTTCAGGAAAATCTCACGACTGTCGGGACTCTTCTGGACAGCCTTACAGAGGGTGTGATCGTTGCCGATCGGAGCGGCCAGTTACGGTATTTCAATCCCGTGGCTGAGGAGATCCTCGGAGTCGGTGTCCAGGATGTTTCTCCCGAAGAATGGACCACCACTTATGGATGTTACTATCCCGACAGGATCACTCCGTTTCCTTCAGAGGATCTGCCACTGGCTCGGGCGCTGAAAGGGGAAGAGGTCTGCGATGAACTCCTCTATATCAAGAATTCCATGCGTCCGGAGGGTGTTTTCATAAAACTTGCAGCCAGTCCCATGCGGGACGAGTCGGGCAACCTGACCGGAGGGACTGTGACGTTCCGGGATGTTACCGAGAGTGTCAACAATGAGCATGAGATCAGGCGTCTCTCCAAGGCGGTCGAGCAGACCGCCGACTCGGTCGTCATCACCGATGTGGATGGAATGATCGAATATGTGAATCCGGCTTTTGAGAGCACGACCGGCTATGCGTCCGATGAGGTTCTGGGAAAGAAGCCCGGGATCCTGAAATCAGGGCATCACGATCAGTCGTTCTACCAGGAGTTGTGGAGTACTCTCAGAAGAGCTGAGCCGTACAGGGGAAGCGTTCTCAACAAAAAGAAGAACGGGGAACTGTACTGGAGCCAGCAGACGATCACGCCGATGAAGAACCAGATAGGTGAAGTTACCAACTTCGTATCGGTGGCCAGGGACATCACCGATTTCATAGAACGGCAGAAGATCGAAGCCCGCCTTCAGGTTGCCAGGGAGATACAGCAGCGACTGTATCATGAGAGCATCACTGTGCCTGGGCTGGACATCGCCGGCGCCAGCTATCCGGCGGAAGAGACGAACGGTGATTATTATGATTTCCTCCGCACACCCGATGGCAAGGTGTGGATAATTCTCGGGGATGTCTGCAGCCACGGCCTTGGCGCCGCACTGATCATGACGCAGACACGGGCATTCATCCACGCCCTTGCCATGGCAGGGATCGAGCCGGGGGTTGTCCTGGAACGACTGAACCAGGAACTGGTCAAGGATCTCGACCCGCTCCATTACGTGACGCTGGTCCTGATCCGTCTCGATCCGGAATCACGGATCATGGAGTACGTCAACGCCGGACACCCTTCCGGATGTATCATGAACGCGGCTGGTTACGTCTCTCACGAACTGGGGAGCGTTCGGGTACCTCTCGGGTTCCTCCCTGACCAGGACTACCCCATGAGCGAACCGATCCAGCTTGGTACAGGTGATCTGATCGCACTGGTCTCTGATGGTGTACTGGAGGCCGAGAACGATAGTGAGGTCCAATTCGGGGAGGAGTGTGCTCTTGAGATCATTCGAGAGTGTCGCGCTGAAAACGCGAAAGATATTGTCGACTGGATCTACGAATCTGTTCAGGACCATTCTGCCGGGAGTCCGCCGGAAGATGACATCACTGCCATCGTATGCAAAATCGAGGATTACTGACCCGACTCACCAGCCGATGCTCTGAAGAGGCCGAAATGGGAGAGAGCGGGAACATTATTCGCTTCCACGATCCGGATACGGACACGATCTGCCTCGACTCCCTTAATGCGAAAGAGCCGTTTGTAACCGATGGTGGTTCCGCTGGCAATCTGCATCCACTCCCCATCGATCCTGGCCTCGATCTCGAACAGAGATACCCTTTGACCGAACCGGATCGGTTCCTGAAGCAGGATCCGGTCGAATACCATGGTCTCGCCCAGGTCGATCTCCAGTTCGGCTGACCGGAAGCCGTCATCAGCTGCCCAGTAGGACTCGAGATCGTCATCAACCAGATTGGTCGGGGCGAATTTCGGGTGGTTGAGGCGGTGCTGTTCTGAAATGATCTCTTTACCCGATGCGAGGTTCTCCCGGAATGTTTCATCCAGCACGCGCCTGAATTCCCTCAGGGCAGCGACATCGTTCTCATGGATCAACCCCCGCTTGTCGGGCGGGATGTTCAGGAGAAGGACGCCGTTGCGGCCGACCGACCGGTAATAGACATCGAGCAGTTCC
>JALGVQ010000147.1 GCA_025774615.1 bacterium | reverse complement strand
CTATCCTGCAGGCTGGTTATTCCCTTCCCGAAAAGAGTTTCTTCATCCCCAGGCCGAAATCATCCATCAGAGAATACATCACCGGTGTGAGGATGAGGGTGAGGAATGTGGCAAATGTGAGACCGGAGATAACCGCGAGCGACATCGGACTCCACATCGCTGCCTGTGCTCCTCCCCAGAAGAGATCGGGATGCAGTGATGAATAGAGACCGAAAAAGTCAAAATTGAGGCCGACCGCGATCGGTATCAGACCAAGCACGGTGGTGATAGCCGTCAGTATCACCGGCCGGAACCTGGTCATCCCTCCCTTGATGAGCGCCTCCCGGCGTTCCAGCCCGTCACGGGTCCGCAGAACATCAACATAGTCGATCAGAACGATCCCGTTGTTCACGACGATACCGGTCAGGCTGATGATCCCGACCCCGGTCATGATGACATCGAAGGGCATCTGGAAGAGAAGCAGTCCGAGCAGGACACCGACCAGTGAGAGGATGATATTTGCGAGGATGAGAAACGGCTTGGTGACCGAGTTGAACTGGCTGATCAGAATGAACGAGATAAGGAAAAGCGCAATCAGGAATGCCTGGCTGAGGAACTCCTGTGCCTCCTCCTGGTCCTGATTCTCACCGGCGTACACTATGGAATAACCCGCCGGCAGGGAATCGGTGAATGGTTGCAGAAGCTGCTGGACCTCCATGAGGACCGCGGTGGACCGGTAGCCGCTCCTTACCTCACTCGAGACCACGACCATCCGTTCCTGGTCCTTCCTGTTGATCCCCCCATACCCTTCAGCTACCTCCCAGGTTGCCACCGAAGAGAGCGGTATCGCCTGCCCTTCTTCCATCACGGTCAGATCGGAGAGCGCGTCCAGGTTCTGCCGGTATTCTTCGGCGAGCCTGACGATGACGTCATACTCATCCTCACCATCCCGGAAGGTACTTGCTTCCACTCCGTTGATCGCGCTCCGGATCTCGAATCCGATCTGGTTGGTGTTCAGCCCGAAGAGCGCTGCCCGTTCCCGGTCGACATGCACGACAAGTTCCGGACGCCCTTCAGCCAGGTCGCTCTCGAGACCATCCAGTTTTGGACCGACGAGGGAGTTCTCGAGTATTTCGACCACCTGGTCTCCCAATATGGCGAGTGTGGCAGCGTCAGGCCCGGCTATCTCTATGGTCACGGGTAGTCCGGTCGGCGGCCCCATCTCCTCGACTTCGACCGACAGGTCGGCTCCCGCGAGTTCCTGTCCGATCCTGCTCCGCATCTCCTCCAGTGTCGTGAAGGCGTCGTATTCGCGATCATTGTAATCAATGAGACTGATGGCCACGGTGGCCAGGTTCTCTGATGAGCCGCCGATGAATCCACCCTGCACCGATCCGACGGTCGCCACGACCGATTCGAAATCGGTGCGTCCATCCAGGTTCGCCACCTCCTTCTCGACCTGACTGACCAGGTAATCTGTGAAGTCGACCCGTGTTCCAACGGGCGCTTCAAGCTGGACGAACATGTTGTCAGGCGGGATGTTCTCGGGGAAGAATTCCATACCCTTGTTGAACATTCGAAAAACCATGGATGTGATGATGAGCGCGCCGATCGCGACCCCGAGTGTGATCCAGCGATGATCGAGGGCCAGACCCAACTGCCGCTCGTAGAGACGCAGGAACCTCGGGAGAGCTATTTCAAGGAAAAAGGTGCCCACCGGGAGGAAGATCAGCCGGTAGAGGAGCCAGAGGAGTACTCCGGTGGCCACGAAGAGGACTCCGGTCAGCAAGTTCAAGGCAGATACCGACAGGAGAACAAGCCCGGTGACGCCCAGGATCAGCCCGCGCGCGCCTCTGGTCATACGCCTGCGTTTACTCCCCTGAACACTCATGAAGAGCGAACAGAGGGTCGGATTGATGACCAGGGCCACGAAGAGTGATGAACTGAGCGTGATGATCAGCGTCAGCGGCAGATACCCCATGAACTCGCCGACAATCCCCGGCCAGAATGCCAGTGGCAGGAAAGCCGCCAGCGTGGTCGCGGTGGCCGCGATGACCGGTACCGCCACCTCTCCTGATGCCTTCTTCGCCGCGGTGACACGGTCGAATCCCTCCTCCATGTAGCGATAGATGTTCTCGACGATCACGATGGCATTATCTACCAGCATCCCCAGAGCGAGGATGAGGCTGAACAGCACGATCATGTTCATCGTCATCCCGGCGATGTCCATGATGATGAACGACAGGAGCATCGAGAGGGGGATCGCCACCCCGACGAACAGCGCGTTCCTCAAGCCCAGGAAGAAAAGCAGAACGACAACGACGAGGATCAGCCCGGAGATGATGTTGTTTTCCAGGTTCGAGACCATGTCCTCGATAACGACCGACTGGTCACCGGTGATCGTGACCTGCGTACCAAGCGGCAACTCGGGCCGGATTTTCTCGATCTCCGCCTTCACGAGTTCGGCGGTTTCTATGATATTCTCCCCCGCTCGCTTGCTTACGCTCAGGGTCACGACCGGTTTGCCGTCCATCCGGGCGAAACTGCTTCGCTCCTTGAATCCGAAGTCGACCTCAGCCACATCCCGCACGTAGACAGGACGATCATCGAATTCGTTCGTTGAAACGATGATATCCCTGATCAGTTCAGTATTGGTGAACTCACCCGGCACCCGCACCAGGTACTTCAGGTGGCCTACGTCGATAGAGCCGCCTGGAATGGTTACGTTCTCGGCCACGATGGCAAAAACCACATCAGAGAAGGTCAGGTTGTAGTACTTCAATCGGGGAAGATCGACATTCACCTGGACCTCACGTTCGAGCCCACCGGAGAGATTCACATCCAGAACCTGGGGAATGCTCTCAAGTTCGTCCTGCAGCTTCTCGGCGATCTCCTTCAGACGTACCTGATTGTAATCGCCGGCGATATTGATCTGCATGATCGGGAAATCAGACATATTGATTTCTATTACCCGCGGTTCCTCCGCTTCATCGGGTAGTTCCGATTTGGCCAGATCGACCTTTTCCCTGACATTCCGCAGTGCTTCATCCATATCGATGCCGGCGATGAATTCAACATTCACCGTAGACGCGCTCTCCACCGAACTGCTCGTCAACACTTTGATGTCGGCGATCGTGGCGAGCTCCTGCTCGAGCGGCTGGGTGATCAGGCTTTCGATGTCATTGGGAGAGGCTCCCGGATAGATGGTGGAGACGACAATGTTCGGGATCGTAATCTCGGGTGCGGCTTCCTTCGGAATACGGGAATAAGAGCTCAGTCCCATCACGACGATAATGAAGACCAGTACCATGACGCTGATCGGATTCCGGATCGCCAGGCTGGTGAGCCCTATCTCTTTATAGCGGCCCAGATCCTCACCATTCGGCCGCCCGCTTTTCACAGGCCCTTCCTGACCGTTCATCGTCCCTCCCCTTCAACGCTGCCCAGTCCGTTGCTGTCACCGACAACGTTGACCGGATCACCATTGCCCAGTTTGAGCTGGCCGACGGTGACCACCCGTTCCTCAGGGGCGAGTCCACTGGCTATCACGATCTGATCGTTTCCGGCCGGACCGAGCTCGACATTGCGTACACGAGCCACATCGCGTCCCTCTTCCGATTCCACAACGAATACCTGATACCCGATCTCACTGCGCATGACTGCTTCCTGCGGGACGATAATCGCGTCCTCGATCCGTTCGGTCAGGATCAACATATTCGCGATCATTCCCGGCTTCATGATGCGGTCGGGATTAGGAAGGGTCACTTCCACCGAAAAGGTGCGGGAGTCGGGGTTCACCGTGTCTCCCACGTAGGTGATATCAGCCGTGCAGTTGGCGTCAGGACAGTTGTCGATGGTGATCTCAACTTGAGTGCCTCGAACGATGTCGCCGGCGAAGCGTTCGGCAACTCCACCGACTATCTTCACCTCGTCGATAGAAACGATCCTGGCAAAAGGGGACCCGGGCATGGCGAACTCACCCTGCTCATACCAGTACTCCTCGAACGTCCCGTCTACCGGACTAGTGATCGTCTTCTTCGCCAATCGTGTTTCAAGAGTCCTCACTGTCGCGGCCCTCATCGCCGCTGTCTCCCGCGCCTGGATATAGGTCAGCTCGGTGCCGATCTCTTCGTTCTCCCAGAGACGCTTCTGCCGCTCCCACTGCTCCCGGGTAAGCCGTGCACCGGCACGCGCTTCGTCTAGCTGGGCAATGAGCATCTCGGAATCGATCTGCGCTATCGGCTGACCGCGCGTAACCCGGGAACCCTTCCGGACAAGAAATGTCTCGACGACACCGCCCTCTTCGCAGGCGACGGTAACATCGTAGAGAGCTTCCACAGAGCCTGTTACTCGGACCGTGGAGGTGAAGGGAGCCGGTACGACTTTCAGCGCGACCACATTCACCACCCGTTCAAATGTCCCTTCGGCTGTCTCAGCCGGTGGAGTGCACCCGGAAATAACAGCCGATGCAAACAGCATCAGGGTGATCAGCGTTCCTGCCGCCCTGCTCTTCTTCATTGGTCGGGTCCTCTTCTGCAGATAGGTAACCGTCATGATGTTCGTGTTCCTCTTACGGTGATAAGCGTTTTACGTTGATAGACGTCACGATCACAGATCGATGTCATCGACAAGGGGCACCTTACCGATCGCCAGATCGAGATCGGCCTGCGCGTTCAGATGGTCGAAAACGGCCTGCGCGTAGTTGAATTCGGCCTGTCGCAGAGCGTTCTCGGCATCCACGACTTCGAGCCGGCTGCTCACCCCTTCACGATAGCGTGTCGAGGCGATTCCGAATCCGGTACGCGCCTGTTCCACTGCACGGGCCTGTGCCAGCGTGCGGTAAATCGTCTCGTCGAGCGCATCGAGCAGAGTGCGGACATCGCTGGAGGCCTGCTCCTGAAGCTGGGCGAGTTGTGTCGAGATACGATCGGCCGCGAGACGATCCTGCTGGACGCGAGCCGATGTTTTGAATCCGCTGAAGATCGGTATCTGGAGTCGCAGACCCGCCTGCTGAAGTGATGTTCGATTCCTTGCACTCTCGCCGAAGAAGTTCGGGCGCCCGTTCTCCTGGGCGGTCACCGAATAGCTGTAAAACCCGTTCAGCGTCGGGAAGTAGTTGGAAAGAGTCGCCTGTACCCTGGCACGGCCGAGTTCGAGGTTGATCCTGGTCTGCCTGAGATCGGTCCGGTCTCTCAGCGACTGTTCCAGTATCAGCTCGTATCCGAGAGCCAGAGCTTCCGGTTCTCCGACGACTGTCAGCAGAGATTGTGACTCAGGGGTAGAAGCCTGCCCTGTCTCGATGTCAATCTCCATGAGGCTTCCGGCAGGTTCGAACAGATCGTCGATATCGACACCCATGATCAGCGCGAGATTCCGGCGCGCAGCTTCCTGCGCATCGGCGGCCTGCCGTAACCGGGGCTCCAGGTTGGCCAGCTCCACTTCGAGGCGGAGAACATCGTAATCGCTCGCCAGACCGGCTTCACGCATTGCGGCCGTTTCGGCCAGTGTCTCCCGCAAACGGGCGACACTGCTCTCAGTCAGGCGAAGACTCTCACGGGTAAGCAGAGCCCAATAGAACGCCTTTCTGGTCGCCGTGGCTGTCTGCTGAGCCATTCCCCGCAATGCCTCCTCCGACAGTTGACGAAAGGTGTTCGCCACCTTGAGACCGATGAAAACGGTGTAGTCAAAGAGGGTCTGATCGACTGTCAGACTGCTGAACCAGCTGTTGTCGGCTCCGAACCGGACGGCGATGAAATCATCGGGAGAAGCGGTCGGGTCAAAGATAACCGCCGGCAGGAATGATTCGAGAGGTGTCAGGCTCCTGGTGAAATTCGCGTTCGCCGAGAGCGTCGGCATGGCGAGCCCCCGAGCCTCGGTAACCTGCTTGTTTGCCACAGCCAGCGCGTATCGCGCGTCCTGAACACTTCTGCTGTCCTCGAGCGCTATGGCAATGCTCTCCTCGAGCGTGAGAGTCCGCATTCCCGGGGGAGATTCCACCTGGGCGCGGATCAATGTCAGAGGAAGCATTACCAACAGAACAGCCGAGAGGCTGCACGCACGACTGGACGGTCTTGTTCTTGCATTCATCCCGTGTACTCCGATTGAGGATACTGGTCCGGGAATGTCTTCACATCGGGAGGGAAGACGTTTCAGTACTGCATCGGGGGTGATTACCCGCCCTCAATAACACTGCACCGTATCTATATATGTTTCCGGAACAACGATTGTTACAGGAAAAACACGGGAAGTACCCTCCCTCTTCTGGTCACTATCACGCGAATCGTTTATGATATAATGTTGTGGTGCGACCGGCCCTGCCGGTTGAAACGTTGAGGCGATTCCCGCGCGGATTACCTGCGCGGGCAATCCGGGGAAACCAGCATGCTGAACACACCATCGAAATCCCGTCAGATCCCTGTTCTTCGATCGCTGCTTGTTATCTCTGCAGCGCTTTTTCTGGGAACGATGTTCACTCCCGAACGCTCCGGAACACCGGTGAATGAGGGTCGGGAGGAGATCATACCCCTCAGCGACGCGATGGCCTCTATGCAGTTCCTGACCGCCCAGCGCGCCTACCCCCTCGAAGACATACCCCCAGGAGCGTACTCGAGTGCTTTCGAGCGTGCCGAGCCCGCGATGCGGACTGCACGGCAATTGAGTGCAGGCAGCGCCACCGATACCTGGACAGTACCGACTCCATGGCAGTCGATCGGACCGAAGAACCTCGGTGGCCGAACCATTGCGCTGGCTATCAACCCACTCAACACCCAGGTCATCTACGCCGGTGGGGCCACCGGCGGATTGTGGCGCACCGACACTGGCGGTATCGGCGCCACCGCCTGGCACTACATCGAGACCGGCCTGCCCGTTCTCGGAGTCCATGCCATCGCCATCGACCCGGCTGACACCAGCGTCGTCTATATCGGTACAGGCGAGGTGTACAACCGCGCTAACTCGATGGGCAGCATCTACATCCGCACAACCCGCGGCAGTTACGGGATCGGTCTGCTAAAGAGCACCGACAGCGGTCTGACGTGGGAGAAGAGCATCGACTGGAGCTACGATGAAGGCCGGGGAGTGCATGAGATCGTCATCGATCCGTACGATCACACCCGTATCTGGGCCGGTACCAGCGAGGGTGTGTATCGGACCACCGATGCCGGGATGACCTGGGACCAGGTGCTCGATGTTCAGATGGCGGTCGACATCGCCGTGAA
>JALGVQ010000146.1 GCA_025774615.1 bacterium | reverse complement strand
GCCGTCACGCACATAGATGGTGCCGTCTGTCGGATTGACTCTGACACTGGTGGGACTCTGCATCTCTCCGGGACCATTCCCCGGCCCGCCGATATCGGCGAGGAACGTCCCATCCCAGTCGTACACCCTGAGAACCGGCACCTGCCGGTCGAGAATGAATATCCTGCCGTCATGTGCCGCCAGGCTGCCGACCTGTCCGAGGAGGTATTCATCGGGCCCCTCCTCCATCCCGATCGAGGCCTCTCCATCCCTCCCGGTCGGCAGCCGTATTGGAACAACCGATTGCCAGCACCACGCAGAGAAGGACAATCGTACCTGTATATCTGAGATCTTTCATGAACCTGGATGTTACCTTCCTGTTCCTATTCATCATTTCCTGACGACAGTACCAGTCGATACCGTTTCACATACTGGACACCCTCCTCATCCTGGAGCAGGGCGACCATCATATCTCCTTCGATGAATGGCTCGGGACGCGGCAGCAGACCATCAGGGACATCCACTGCACCCAGATACCGTCCGTTCAGATCGAAGACATCGAACGTGAAGGTGTCCTGCCAGCAGGGATTGCGCAGGAATTCAGAGGAATCCTCCGGGTTCTCATCACACCCTTCGACGTTGATCCCGGGGCCCTGTCTCCGTACCCAGATCCGCTCACTCTGATCGGGAATGAGCTGTGCGAACGCGGGCTTATGCCGGGGAATCTCACGACCGTTCCAGGCCCAACCGGGCAGAACCGTTCTGAAATCAGCGATCAGACGGTTCCGATACCAGCGGGCCTCTCCCGGATCGATCGGGATCCTCTCCCACGATTTTTCCACAACAGTGACGCGACCCTCACTGTCGTGGATCTCGAAGCGGTACTCCTCCGAAATACCACCGATGACCGCACCACCGGGGCAGAGCATCCACATCTCTTCGGGTGAGAAGGGAACGAGATCGATCGAAATGGACTCCCCATCCTCAGACCTCACTTCCACCTCCCACTCCTCGAAATCGAATTCGGGCCCATAGATGGTGTCGCCGGTCGCGCCTTCCGGCCCCATGCGGGCCATCCCCTTGGTGAACAGGTCGGCATCGAAATCGATCCGGTAGACAGGAGTGTAGACACTTCCATCAACGGACATGACCATCTGTGTTCCTGTTGACAGCCCGGCCATGAGCGGCCAGGTATCGAGTGGTTCTCCCTCATGTGTGAAACGGATGATCCGTCCAAGAGTGCCATCCCTGACGTAGATGATCCCGTCGACGGGATCGACCGTGACACTTCTCGGGTCCTCGAATTCTCCCGGTCCGGCACCCTGCCCACCGATATCGCGGAGGTGATTGCCCGCCAGATCGTAGATCCTGAGGACCGGTACCTGATTATCGAGCACATAGATCTGTTCATCGTGCACGGAGAGACTGCGTACGTGCCCCAGCATGTACTCATCCGCCCCTTCCGCGACACCGATCGAGGCTTCCTCTACCAGATGTCCGGGACCACCCCAGACCGAGCCGCTGACCGTTCTTACGGTCCGGATCGATCCGTCGTCTACGGTCTCATGCACCCATCCACCTCCGGTGGAACGGCCGGAACACCCGACAACCAGCCCCGCGATGACACCTATAACGAGGAGGAGCGCAATCAACCCCAGAAAGGAACGCACTTCAGTTCTTGAGCCCTGATCGGATTCGGTCATTCAGTCACAGACTCCGGGAATGGTGGTTACCTGTAGAGTTAACGACACCGGAGCGTGATTGGTTGCCTGACTGTTGCCGGAGAGATTCCCGGACAGAATCCGGAGATCAGCTGGTGATTACTTTGAGGAACCGGCGCTTGCCGACCTTCAGGATATGTTCACCGTCGGCCGGGACCTGGAACATCTGGTCCTCCACGCGATCACCATCGAAGGAAACGGCGCCCTGCTCGATCAGGCGGCGGGCTTCCCCCCTGCTCGACACGAGACCGTTCGCTTCGAGAAGTTCGACGATGCAGACCGGATCGGAGATCGACGCTTCGGGCATCTCATCCGGCAGATCCTTGTCGACGATGACCGATTTGAAATGCGCTTCGGCAGCTTCAGCCGCGCCTGAATCGTGGTAGAGCGTGATGATCTCCCGGGCAAGCCGGTTCTTCAGGTCGCGGGGGTTGACCTCCGAATCCTCCAGCTGGGACGTGATGATTGATAACTCATCTGCGGACACATCCGTACACAACTCGAACCAGGAGGGGATCAGCTTATCAGGGATCGACATGGTCCTGCCGTACATCTCATCCGGCGAATCGAAGATACCGATGTAATTACCCAGGCTTTTGCTCATCTTCTCGGTACCATCTGTTCCGATGAGCAGCGGCAGTGTCATGACAACCTGCGGTTCCTGACCGTATTCACGTTGGATCTCCCGACCCACCAGGAGGTTGAAGAGCTGATCGGTACCACCGAGCTCAACATCGGCCTTCAAGGCGTATGAGTCGTAGCCCTGGAAGAGCGGGTAGAGGAATTCAAGCATGGAGATCGGCTGACCGCTCTGGTACCGGTTACTGAAGTCATCCCGCTCCAGAAGGCGTGCCACCGTGTATTTGCTCGCGAGTTCGAGGACCTCCTCACTCTGCATCGGGAGTGACCACCGACTGTTGAAATCGATGACCGTCTTTTCAGGATCAAGGATCGTGTATATCTGCGTTTTATAGGTCTCAGCATTCGCCTCGACCTCATCCCGGCTCATCCGTTTCCGCTGAACGTTCTGTCCTGACGGATCACCGATCAATCCGGTGAAGTCACCAATAAGGAACACCACCGTGTGTCCGAGGTCCTGGAACTGCTTCAGCTTGCGGATGGAGACGGTATGGCCGATGTGAAGATCGGGAGCGGTCGGATCGAATCCCTCTTTGATGATCAGCGGTGTGTCTGTTTCGAACGATCGCTGAAGCTTCGCGGCAAGTTCTCCCTCAGGGACAACCTGGTCACAACCCCTCATGAGGATCTCGAGCTGTTCGTCTACGGGCGCAAAACCCATCCTTCTAACTCCTTCCGGTGACTTCGATCAACCATCAGGGAACCTTTGCCTCCGTCACTGGTCAAGGCCATTATAGAGTACTTGAGTGTCATGCCACGGTTGTTGCGTGACAGGGCACCAGGATCAACCTGCTGAAAAAGGAACTGTCCGTGCCCGATAGCACCGGATCTCAGGGAATCATGGCCCGGATGAAGCGCCTGGTGAAGCGCGTTTTTTCCGCCGTGTGGGCGTTCATCCGGTATGACAATCTCAAGGACTGGCTCCCCCGGAAATGGGGGCGGAAGTTCCTGATCCAGGTCACGGTTCTCAGCCTTCTGGCAGGTATGATATCCGCGTTCATCCTCTATGCACTCTCCCGCAATCTGCCGACTCCTTCGGAACTCGAGCGATTCGAACAGCGCCTCATCACCCGCGTGTATGACGCCAATGGACTCACCCTGAAGGAATTCTACACACAGCAGCGGGTACCGGTAACGCTCAACCAGATCCCCCGGCACCTCAAAGAAGCGCTCCTGGCAACTGAAGACCGTGATTTCTATGACCATTGGGGAGTCAACCTGCGTCGACTGGCAGCGGCGATGCTCGACAATATCCGGAACATGGAGATCATCTCGGGCGCCAGCACAATCACCCAGCAGCTGGCCCGGAACCTGTTCGCCAGCGTCGGTACCGAGGACAGCATTACCAGAAAACTGAGGGAACAGCTTACCGCCATCGCCCTTGAAAGCAATTACTCCAAGGACGAACTCCTTTCGATGTTCCTGAATGAGGTCTATTTCGCCAATGGCGCGTACGGTATCCAGCAGGCAGCCCAGAACTACTTCGACAAGGATGTCGAGGCTCTTGACCTGCTGGAGAGTGCCTACCTGGTCGGCATCCTGCAGGGACCGTATTACTACTACAACAGGCCCGATCTGGCGCTGCAGCGCAGGAACAGGGTGCTCGATTACATGGTGGCGGCAGGCTATCTGGAGCATTCAGCCGTGGACACCCTGGCCCGCAAGCCGCTGGAGTTCGTGGAGCGGGAGGATGAGGTCCCGGCCGCCCCCTATTTCGTCGAGTGGATCAGACAGGACCTTGAGAGGAAATATGGCGCCGATATCCTCTATAGAGATGGAGCAACGATCCAGACCACCCTCGACTCCGGTATCCAGGCCCTGGCGGAGAAACATCTGCTCACCATGCTCGCGGACAAGCAGAAGGGCTACGATGAGTGGATCATCCAGCCCGCCATCCAGGAGATCCTCGACAACACTCCCGAAGGTGTCGAGCCCGACACATCGTCCATAGAGGCACTGCGAAGGCGCTATACCCTCCAGGGGGCCTTCGTCGCCATGGACCCCAAAAACGGTGACGTACTCGCGATGGTCAGGAATACCAGTTCAACAACGCCACCCAGGCGCTGAGGCAGGCCGGGTCCTCATTCAAACCGTTCCTCTACACGGCTGCCCTCGACAATGGCTACACAGCGGCCACGCGTGTCTTTAATCAACCGATCACTCTCTTCCAGCCCGACGGCTCGCGCTGGACACCGGAGAACTACTACGGCACCTTCAGTGAACCGCTCACAATACGCAATGCTCTGCGACGCTCGATCAACCTGGTGGCTGCCCGAATCGTGTCTGGCGCATCTGGAGGCGGCCTCGGTCGCCACGGTTCGATGAATCCCGGCATCCTGGTGGATTACGCGAAGATGTTCGGGATCACGACTCCCCTCCGCCCCTTCCCCTCCCTGGCGATCGGATCGAGTGAAGTTCTTCTGATCGAAATGGTCAGCGCCTTCACGACCTTTGCCAACCTCGGCACCCGGGCTGAACCACGGATGGTCAGATATGTGCGGGATCGATTCGGACGGGAGATCGAAGCACCACCGGTGAAACTCTCCAGAGTGCTCGAACCTGCTCTTGCCTACCTCGTCGTCGATCTCATGAAGGGGGTGCTGGAAGAGGGCGGGACCGCGGGATTGGCTCGCAGCGTCTATTACGTTGACGTTCCGGCAGGCGGCAAAACCGGTACTACCAACGACTGGAGCGATGCCTGGTTCTACGGTTACACACCGCACATCGTGGCCGGGGTCTGGATCGGGTTCAACGACCGGATGACCATGCGAATACCGGGTGGACGCCCGGTGACCGGATTACCCGATCCATCCGGTGCCGTGATGGCGATGCCGGTCTGGGCCCGTTTCATCAGAGATCTCTACAAGGATGAGGAACGTGGTCTGCCGAAGGATGACTGGGTGCGGCCGCCGGGGATCGTGGAGGTGGAACTGTGCGCTTCGAGCTATACCGCGGAGGACCCCGATTACAAACTCGCGCTGCCGACCTGTCCCGACCGGTTCACCGAGATCTTCCTGATAACGAATCAGCCGACCGAAGAATGCACGGTACACGATCCACGGCTGAACCGTGATTTCTGGAGAAGGATTCCACCCATACCCCCTCTTCCACCGAACTGATCCAGGATCAGGCTACTCTTCTTCCTTCTCTTTTCCCTGCTCCCTCTCCTTCTCTGCCTGCTCCTGTTCCAGCACGAGCGTCTCACAACGGAGGGGTCTATCCTTATAAAGCGCGCAACGGTTGCATGAGACACAGTCAGCCGGTGTGTCCCGTCCATCGAGCCAATCCAGTGGCAGACGCGGCTCCCTTATCAGAGGTCGTCCGAGCGCCACAAGGTCGGCATCCTCGCTCTCCAGACAATCATTGATAACCGGGAGCGACTTCAACCCCCCTACCAGGATTACGGGACAATCCACCATCCTCTTCACTTCGCGAGCCATGCTGCGGAAGTAGGCCTCCTGTTTGCCGGGAGTGATGCCCTTACGCGCTGCCCCGCGCTCTGAGTCCACCACCCCGCCGCTTACTTCGATCGCCGCGATCCCGAGGTCGGAAACGGCTGTGGCAACATTGAGAGCCTCACTCAGTGGAATACCCTTCGGTATGCAGTCATCAAGGTTCAGCTTGATGAGAACCGGAAAGTCATCACCGACACGCTCCTGCACCGCCCCGATCAATGTCGAGAGGAAGTGGAACCGCTTTTCGGGCGATCCTCCCCACTCATCCTCTCTCAGGTTGGACGCCGGACTCAGGAACTGCGTGATCAGGTACCCGTGCGCGGCATGGATCTGAACCCCGTCGAATCCGGCATCTTTCACCCGACCTGCGGCGGCGGCGAAATCCGCTACCAGTTCGACGATCTCATCCGGTTCGAGTATGCGCGGCACAACCTTCGTTTTGCGCACTTCGACCCCCGAGGGAGAGACCGGTGTGGTCTCGATGACCGATGGCCGGCACTGCGCGCCTCCGTGGCTGATCTGTATTACCGCTTTTGCGCCGCCGGCCCTGATCTGATCGGCGACAAGGCCGAGCCGCGAGACCTGTTCATCTCGGTCGAGCCCTGTTTCATTATCGGTCAACCGTCCATCACGACGGATATACCCATGGCCAAGTATCACCAGGCCGCAACCACCGCGAGCGAGCTCATCCACGTATGCGAGCATCTCATGTGTGACCAAGCCGGCGCGGTCTGCCCGACGCTCACCACAGGCGGCTCGAATGAGCCTGTTCTGGAGTGTGAGCGATCCTATCGTGACCGGAGTGAAAAGCATCCCATACCTCCCTGCAGGTAGGGAATGGATACCATATCTGGCTACCTTTCACAAGATGACTGCGGGTGATCATTCCGGAAGAGAGATAATAAAAGGAAGATCAGTCGTGTCGATTCAGTCGGGGAGGATCGATCCGGCATCGAGGAGATGCCTGACCTCTCGCACCAGATGGTCGATCTCATATGGTTTGTTGACGAATACATCAACTTCTGCATCCAGCACCTTGTGCATTTTCTGCGTGGCGTGGAAACCGCTGGAGATGATGGCACGGATCCCCGGTTCATGGACCCGGATGGCCCGCAACGTTTCCAGTCCGTTCATTCCCGGCATCGCCATGTCGAGTATCACGAGAGGAATCCGTTCCTCAGATGATCTGATGATCTCGACCGCCTCCTCACCGGATGAGGCGGTTATGATGGAATATCCCTGCTGAGAGAGGATCTCGCGGGCCAGATCAAGCACGAGCCACTCATCATCAACCAGAAGGAGTGTTTCGCTACCGGTCAGGTCCTCACCTGCCACCAGATCGTCATCCACTTCCGAGATTACCGGCGGACGCGGTTCAGCCTTGAGGTACAGATTGATCCTTGTACCATGGCCGTCTTCAGAATAGAGCGTTACCGTGCCGCCCTGTTCGGCCGCGAACGTGTACGCGGTCGAGAGACCGAGCCCGGTTCCCATCTCCTTGGTGGTGAAGAAGGGATCGAAGACCCGGTCGGCCAGCTCAGGCGGTATGCCAGGCCCCTCGTCCAGAACAGAGAGCAGGACGTAATGACCCGTTGCCAGACCGCCTTCCACCTGTGGGACCCTGCTCCGGTCGATCTTCCGTGTGGAAATGGTGATCTTTCCCTGCCCCTCCATGGCTTCCTGGGCATTGATACACAGGTTCAGGAGGATATGCAGGATCTGGGAAGGGTCGGAGCATACACTCCAGAGGTCGTCTTCAAGTTCACATTCCAGCCTGATACCCTCCCGCAGCACACGCTCCAGGATCGGCAGCGCATCCCTGATCACCGCGTTCAGGTCGAGATCTTTCCAGTCCACGATCCTGGGTTTTGAGAGAGTCAGGAGCTGTTGTGCCAGTTCGCCGGCATTCAACGTAGTCCCCTCGATCACATCGAGAGGATCGAGATATGCACGCTCCTGAGGCAGTTGCTGCTTCAGCAGATGCACACTCTGCAGGATCACGGTCAGGATATTGTTGAAGTCATGGGCCACAGCACTGGCCATGCTGCCCACGCTCTCCATCCGCTGGGCGCGCCTCAGGTTCATCTTGAGCCGGTACGATTCGGTGATGTCTTCGACCAGCATCATCGATCTGGAACTGCCGTTACCCGATCCTTCAAGGTGGAAACCACGGAGCCGGTATATATGTTCGACCTCACGATCGTTCTGGTCGGCTCTGGTCAGGGAGAGCAGATCATTAACCGGTTCACCGTCGTACAGCTTCTGAATCGCACTGGTGAATTGGGGAGCATCACTGATCTCTCGGAAGGCGGGATTGAGATAGAGGAGTTCGCCGGCGTCATCCACCAGAGCGACACCAATGGGCAGCTGGTCGAGCACCAGGGACATCGGCTCGCTGCCGTCCTGGATTGACGCTGATCCTTGCTCGTTATCAGGCATCATCCAGTCACCTCAATCGTTGCATGTATCCCGATTGCTGGTTGCGATATTCTGTCACCAGACTTTGACAGATCCGCCAACCGGCCTATTATGTAGCGGTCGTCCCCAGCCGGAGTGGCGAAATTGGTAGACGCAGGGGACTCAAAATCCCCCGGTGGCAACACTGTGCCGGTTCGAGTCCGGCCTCCGGCACCATTTACTCTCCTGTGGCATCTCCCCACATCAGAGTACCTGAATGAATATATCTGTCCGGCCGCCATCAGTGGTTATCTCTCGGCGGCCGGACAGAACGGCCCGGTGCGAGAACCGGACACCTCGACAGAAGCATGCGTCCGGCATTGTGAATCCGCGATATACTTATGGAGGGCCGCTATCTCGCAGACGATGGTTTCTCCGGAGTCCCTCCTGAGATCATCCGGATCACATCCTCTCAGCATGTTCTGAGCCCAGTTGTTGATGGTTTCAAGCTCCCTTCCCACTTCCCCCAGTAGTTCCTGTCGAAATCTCTGTTCCACGTTTGTGCTCTTTTCTTCCCGACATGGTCTCACCGTCATGCGCATGTGATCCTCATGATGCCACGAGGAGTGTCTGCCGGCGGAGCCGGCTCTTCTCGTGGTACCGAGCTGCCAGCACCCGATCATCGAGACGTGAACTGATCCCCCGAACGGAATTATCGAGGGAGTGAAAGAGGTCCTCGATCTCGTACGGTTTTTCGAGGAAATCACCGACACCGAGCTCAATGACCCGTTGCACCAGTCGATAATCTCCAGAATCGGATGTGACGATGACCTTTGTATCGGGCAGGCGCATTCGGACCTGCCGGAGGAATTCAACTCCGTCCATATCCCGTATCTGTACATTCAGAAGCACGATGGAGGGAGACGATTCCTCCAGGAGCCGGAGCGCTTCACGCCCGGTCCGCGCGCTTATTGTGGCGACTGCAACTTCGAGAGCCCCGACAACCGCCTCTCGCAGTGCATCATCACTCTCCAGAACAAGCACCATGCCAATACTCTCCTCAGCCTCGGTAGACTCGGTTTCAGAGCGACTCAGGCCTGATGTGTATTGCAAGAGGCATGCCAGATACTCCGACTGGATGTGTCTACGGCAATCAACAGGTGTAATCATCTGGTAATAAACAATTTACAGGAAATATTTCTGTGTTTGACGCTCCAGAATGAAGTGCGGAGGATCCGGCAATTTATATTTTGCACGAAATATTGTGCAATAACATCCTGAGGAGTATCTGACAGGAACTATCACTCATATTAAAAATACTATAACATCATGATATACAACAGGTTACTGGAGGTGCCCGATCTATCATGCGGTCAGTCAGCTCGATCGCACAAACCATCAGAGGCCATATTCCTCCGATTCGATGTGCATCTCCCTGAGATGGTGGAGAAGTGTGTTCCGATGGAGCCCCAGGGAACGGGCAGCATGAGTCTGATTCCCATTGGCGGCCCGCATCGCCCGAATGATGAAGTTCCGCCTGAACTCTTCGATAGCTTCCTTGTACCGCGAATCGGTCACGTCAGTGATATCGACACCCACTGCCTCACTATACGCTTCAAGCATCCTCGTCGGCAGCTGCTCCACCGAGATTTCCGGTCCGGGTTCGAGCACCATCAACCGCTCGATCAGATTCCGGAGTTCCCTGACGTTGCCCGGCCAGGGATACACCTGAAAGACTTCCAGAATCTCCTCACTCAGTGTGAGAGGGGGCTTTTTCATATCACGCCCGAACTGATCCAGGAAGTGTTTCGCGAGCAGCGGCAAATCATCCAGCCTCTCCCGAAGGGGCGGCAGGCTCATTGATATCACATTCAGGCGGAAGAAGAGATCTTCACGGAAGATCCCCTCTTCGACCAGGACGGCGGGATCACGATTAGTGGCCGCAAGCCAGCGTACATCAAGGTGGATCGGTTTGGTTCCCCCCACCCGTTCGATCACCCTGGTCTCGATCGTACGGAGCAGTTTTGCCTGCAGATCCATCGGGAGCAGTCCTATCTCATCCAGGAAGATGGTTCCCCTGTGGGCGAGTTCGAATTTCCCGATCTTCCGTTCGCCGGCTCCACTGAAGGCCCCCTTCTCGTGTCCGAAGAGCTCCGATTCGAGCAGGGTATCCGGAATCGCCGCGCAGTTGACGGTGACGATCGGTCCTTCAGACCGGTTGGAATGTTCATGCACGAAGTGCGCGGCAAGTTCCTTGCCGGTCCCCGACTCACCCATGAGAAAGATGGAGGAGTCGCTCACCGCGCTCTTCCTGAGGTCCTGGAACACTTCCTCCATCGATCGGGAGAGGTAGACGATCTCCTGTCGATTCCCGGTTGCCATCAGGCTCGCTTCAAGAGAGCGGTTCTTCCTCTCCAGTTCGATGACCTTGAGAGCACGATCCACAGCATGTCGCAGCTCGGTGACCTTGAATGGTTTCGTGAGATAGTCATCTGCCCCCGACTTCATCGCCTCGACGATCGTCTCCACATCCTTGTGTACCGTCACCATGATGATGGAGCAGTCGTGATCATGACGATTGATCTCTTTCAGCACTTCCAACCCGGATAATCCGGGCATCGAGATATCGAGCAGCACAACATCGAAGAGCGATTCATCGAGAGATTTCAGGCCATCTTCGCCATTCTCCGCGAATTCGACCTGATGCATATCTTCAAGAGCCATCCGATAGGAATCGAGGATGCTCTTCTCATCATCTATCGCCAGGATCCGGGCCATATCTTCAGTTCTCGCTCTCCGTTACCGCAGGCAACCTGACCATGAAACAGCTTCCCTGCCGGTTCCCTGGCCAGTGGTCACCAAGGGTGACCCGGACCTGCTCCAGAAGACCGGTGTCGACCTCCTCCAGGGGTGAAAAGAGTTCGATCTCACCTCCGTGGGCAATCACGACCTTTCCGGCGATAGCCAGGCCGAGTCCGGTCCCCTTCGATTTCGTGGTCACAAAGGGTTCGAACAGGCTCTCCCTGGTCGATGGGTCGACACCTGCTCCTGCATCAGCCACAACCGTGAGTACACTCGGGCCATCATCCACGGTCAGAATCACGATCGCGCCCCCTTCACCCTGTGCCTCGATGGCATTCTTGATCAGGTTGAAGAAGACCTGTTCAAGTTTGTCCGGATCTCCCTTGATCTTCCGGGTCGACCGGTAATCTTCATACACCGCGATCCGGTTGCTGACCATCATGTCGCGGAAGACACCCACCGCCAGATGGAGCTGCAGATTGAGGTCAAGATCAGAGAGATGCAGCCTGGTCTCCCTGCTGTAATCGAGCAGGTCGTCGATGAGTTTGACCAGACGGGTAGTCTGATCCTCAACCGTATGCGTGAACTTCCCCCGGAACTCGGAG
>JALGVQ010000145.1 GCA_025774615.1 bacterium | reverse complement strand
CCGGCACCCTCTGAGATGTTCCGACAGGGATGTGCCTGTCTCCATCTTCAGATCGGTGAGATCGGCCTCTAACATCAGGTCCCTTGCTTCTTCGCAGTTCATCTGCCCAGTGCCTCCGCGAATTCCGGATAGTGTTCCATGATCCTCTCTCTGATCACACGTCGTGCCCTGAAGAGGTGGGTCCGCGCTGTTGCGGCATCGATTTCGAGCATCTCAGCCGCCTCAATCGGCTCCCGTCCCTGGAGATCGACAAGATCGAAGACTTCTCGCTGTCGATCAGAGAGTTCTCCGAAGAAGGCGCGTACAATCCTTAGAAGCTGCTGATGATCTATCCCTCCATCAGAGTCTTCGATCTTCAGATGCCCGGCCGCTCCTTCGATAACGGCTGCATCGGGTCGCTCGCGATTCCTTCTCGGGTTGCTCATCATCTCCATCGCCACGTTGCGGGTTATCCGGTAGAGCCAGGTGGATACCCGGCTCTCCTTCCGGTAGGTAGCGATATGCCGGTATGCCCGGATCACCGTCTCCTGGGTCACATCGTCGGCATCATCGGGGTCCCTCGTCATCGTGAGCGCCCAGCGATAGATGTGCTGGTAAAAGGGACGGACGAGTTCCTCGAAGAGAGCGGGATCCGTGCTCCCCCCCTCCCCCCCGACCACTTTTTCCTGCTCATCGCGCATAGTCGATCTCAATGCGGGTCCCTTCATTTCTTCCGACGCTGGCTCCTTGACCGCCTGAACAGGATACGCGTTTACAGCGTTCCTGACACATCCCTGAATCGTACATAGCCAGATTACCACCAACCTGATCTCGCATGGCAGTTGAGCCGGCGCGCCCGGTTCGATAGATTCCCTGAACAGGAACACTCCGACTCCACACAGGCAGGAGATCATGGCAAACAGGATCGCGACATTCGAGACATCCAACGGCACCTTCAAGGTCGAACTCTTCGAGGAACAGGCACCAGAGACCACCGGCAATTTCATCAAGCTGGCACAGGATGGTTTTTACGACAGCCTGATCTTTCACCGGATCATTGAAGGATTCATGGTGCAGGGAGGCTGCCCTCAGGGCACAGGGACCGGTGGACCCGGGTATACTATCGACGATGAGTTCCATCCCGACCTGAAACACGACGTCGAAGGTATCCTCAGCATGGCGAACGCCGGCCCGAACACCGGTGGATCACAGTTCTTCATCACCCTTTCTGAGACCTCGTGGCTCGACAACCGGCATGCGATTTTCGGTCGAGTGACTGACGGCCTGGAGATCATGAGAGCGATCGGTAGTGTGCAGACGAACGCGAGCGACCGCCCTCTCGAGGATATAACGATCAACAGCCTCACCATCGGCGAGGAATGATCGAACGATCCGCCGTTATCGACCAGGCATTCCTTGAACGCCTGGCTCGCCGGGTCACTGTTGTCGACGGAGAGCGGGAGACGCTGACCGTCACTACCCCCTTTACCGGGGAGAGTATCGGCACTCTGCCGATGTGTACGGGAGTCGATGTCGAAGAGGCGGTTCGCAGGGCCAGGGACGCCCAGCACCACTGGGCGGAACGATCGTTCAGGGAACGGGCCCGGATACTGCTTCGCTTCCACGACCTGGTCTGGAAGCGTGAGGAAGAGATCCTCGATATCATCCAGCTCGAGACCGGCAAGGCGCGCAACCATGCCTATGAGGAACTGGGTGACATCGCGATCATGGCACGGTACTACGCGTTCCACGCGCGCCGACATCTCAGATCGAAACGACGGAAGGGCGTCTTCCCGCTGCTGACACGGGCCGTGGAACAGTTTCCGCCGTACGGACTTGTCGGTTTCATTTCGCCGTGGAACTATCCTCTCTCGCTCTCGATCTCCGATGCCGTAGCCGCACTGATGGCAGGTAACGCGGTGATCGTGAAACCGGACAGGCTCACCCCGTTTACCGCGCTCGAAGGGGCGGATCTCCTTTACCAGGCCGGACTGCCGACCGATCTCTTTCAGATCGTCACCGGACGGGGTTCAGAACTGGCCGGCCCCATGATCGATCAGATCGATTACCTCGCCTTCACCGGAAGCACGGCGACAGGCCGACTGCTGGCCGGACAGGCGGGTGAACACCTGATCGGCTGCACGATGGAACTGGGCGGGAAGAACGCCATGGTGGTGCTTGCCGACGCCGATCTCAAAAAGGCGGCACGGGTCGCGGTCTGGGACTGCTTCTCCTCCACCGGCCAGCTCTGCGTCTCCATCGAACGACTCTACGTGCATGAATCGGTGATGGATGAATTCACCCGGCACCTGGTCGAGGAGACAGGCCGTCTTGAAATGGGCGCTTCTCTGGGCTATGAATTCGACATGGGGTCACTGATATCCCGGGAACAGTTCGATAAAGTGACCGAACACGTCGAGGACGCTGTTGCTCGCGGAGCCTCTCTCCTTGCCGGCGGAAAGCCACGCCCTGATATCGGACCACTCTTCTTCGAGCCGACGATCCTTACCGGTGTCACCAGTGA
This sequence comes from bacterium, assembly GCA_025774615.1. Lineage (GTDB taxonomy): Bacteria > Blakebacterota > Blakebacteria > Blakebacterales > Blakebacteraceae > Blakebacterum. Next base: position 4,732 of record JALGVQ010000145.1, on the reverse strand, counting down.
GATGGCCCTTCATTCCGAGGAGACCTTCGGGCCGGTGGTGAGCATCCATCCCTTCTCATCGACGGATGAAGCGGTGGAACTGGTCAATGAGAGCCCGTACGGGTTGAACGCCTCCCTCTGGACACGTGACACCCGCCTCGGCTACCGCCTGGCCTCCCGGCTCATGGCAGGAACGATCAACATCAACGATTCATATCGGGCGACCTGGGGATCTGCCGGCATGACGCAGGGGGGATTCAAAGCCTCAGGACTGGGGCGTCGTCACGGAACTGCGGGGATCATCAAGTACACCGAGAACCGGTCGATCGCCATACAGCGCCTGTTGCCGGTCGGGCCCCCGAAAGGCTGGAGCGAAGAGAAGTTTCATCGCTTGCTCACCTTCCTGCTGAAACTCCTCAGGAGGATCCCCGGGCTGCGCTGACAGGGCACTAGTGCCATGTCAGGTGACAAACGTCGGTACCGAGAGTAACGCCGTGCTTGACCGGCAAGGCGTGGCGACGAGGCATAGCGGTGGCTATGGCGAGGAGGCGCAACGTAGCCGGTCGGGATACGGCGCCGCTCGAAGGCGACGGTTGTTGCGTGACAGGGCACTAAGGGCCGCGCCGGTAGACGGTGATGTTATCGAAGTCAGCGCCCTCCTCGGCGTAGCAGAAGAATCCGATCTTCCCGCTCGGGATGCTTGCATCGAGCAGTTCGAACAGTTTCTCACCATCCAGCTTGACGGTGATCTGCGTGAGCGCCATCTCCACCGTCACTCGATATGTGTGATTTTCGGTGTACTGGTATTCCGTTGAAAGATCCTGTGCCAGAATGGTCCATACCCCATCAACATGCTTATCCACCCGTATCCTCGGGCCACCACTCGTCTGGTCCCGTACCATCAGGAACCGGTAAAAATCGCCATCGCTGCTCACATCTGACTCCCGCCAGCGGAACACCACGCCGATCCCGTCATCATCCCGCGGAGTCATATCGGCGCTGAAGGCGATATTGATCCATTCCTCACCATAGATCGCCATCGTCCCCTCATAATGCATCGCATAGGGTAGACCCTGCGTGGGCGGGGCCTGCACGTTCGAGGCCTGGTGGAGCGCGCCCGAGCTGACCGACCATTCCGCCGGCCCCTCCAGGGTGGCCCCCTCCTGGGTCACGATGGTCCAGCCTGAGGGAAGACCGCCGTCAGGAATACTGCTGAACCGTTCTTCGAATAGGAAGTCGGGATCGTTGAGTTCAGATCCCGGATCGGATGGGGATCCATCACTGCAACCGGCAGCGAAGAGGCTAATTATCAGCAGTGTTGAACAGAAAGATACAGGTCGGATCGTTCGGAGCATCCTCATCAAGGCGATCACCACCTCACTGTCGAGCGCGGCCTGCGGGACGGGATCGGGATTCCTGAACCTCACCGGCCTGGCGTCGTCAAACCCCACAGCCGCCAGTATAGCCTGAAGTGTTGTACCGTGCTTCCCCTTTTCGCCAGGGCATGATTCCGGTATGGTCATTCCGCCTGGAAATACTCACTGGACACCAGGGAACTCAATACGCCGATGACACAGGAGCTGCGCAGATCGATCGGTCTGACCAGGGCAACCGCGATGGTTGTGGGAACAATTATCGGTGCCTCGATCTTCGTTCAGCCGTCTCTTATCACCGCGCAGGTGCCGAGCGTCGCAGGTGTCTACCTGGTCTGGATAATTGCCGGAGTGTTGACCCTGTTCGGAGCGCTGGTCGCGGCTGAGCTCGCCTCGGCCTTTCCCCGATCAGGCGGCGTATATGTCTTTCTGAAGGAAGCCTACTCCTCCCAGGTCGGGTTCCTGTGGGGCTGGGCGATGTTCTGGACCATGCACTCCGGCATCATTGCCGCAATCGCCGTCGTATTCGCGCGCTATACCGCCCATTTCATCCCCATGAGTGACAGTGCCATCCAGGCAGTCGCAATCCTCGGAATATTCCTGCTGTCAATGGTCAACTACTTCGGAGTACGCCAGGGAAGCGCCCTTCAGACAACATTTACCCTCGGCAAGATCGTGGCTATCGTGGTGATCATCATCGTGGGATTCACGATCGGCGATCCCACCGACACCCTGTCGGGCGACACCGCTCTGTCGGTAACACAACCTGACCTCACTAATTCCGGTCTCTTCACATTAAGCGATCTCGCCCTGGCACTTGTCGCCGGTCTCTTCGCGTTCGGTGGGTGGCACATGGTCACCTATGCGGCAGGTGAAACACTCCGGCCTGAACGGACGATCCCTCGCGCGCTCGTGATAGGTGTCCTTGCGGTAACTGCCTGCTACATCGCAATGAATGCTGTGTATCTGCACATTCTGCCACTGGAAACGGTCATATCCTCAACAAGGGTGGCGGCTGATGCAGCCGATGCGGTACTGGGCAGGGGTGGCTCCTCAGTGATGAGTGCTCTCGTCATATTCTCCACCTTCGGCGCTCTCAGTGGTATCATCCTGGCGGGTCCACGCGTCTACTATTCCATGGCCCGGGACGGCCTGATCTTTCCCTGGATAGGCGTGATCAATCCCCGGTTCAGGACTCCCTCGCGGGCTATCGCTGCCCAGGCGATCTGGTCATCTGTTCTGGTGGTGACAGGTACCTATGAAGCCCTTTTCACCCGGGTTGTATACACAGAATGGATCTTCTTCGCGATGATGGCCGCAGGACTCATCATCCTGCGCCGACGGCCGGGTTATGCTCCCACCTACCGGGTATGGGGCTACCCCTGGATTCCGGTCGTGTTCGTGGTAGCCTCAGTCGCGATTGTGATCAATCAGATCATCTCAGATCCCGTCGAGAGTGGATTCGGTCTCGGACTTGTGCTGATCGGTCTACCGGCATACGCACTCTGGAAGTGGACTACCAGGATCAGAAAAGGACACACCCGTGAAGATAATTGACTTCCACAACCATCACTACCCCCCCGAATACATTGAGGCACTCAGGGCCGAACAGGGAGCAGTGACTGTCACTGATGACGCTGATGGAAATCCGGTGCTCTACTCCCCCGGAGACTATAATGTGGCCGTTCCAGGTCATCGGGACATCACCTTCAGGGAACAGGTCCTGGAGGATGAGGGAATCGACATGCAGGTCGTGACGCTCACTTCACCTGGCACCCACCTCTCTCCTCCCGTGCAGTCTGTTGCCCTGGCGCGCATAGTGAACGATGCATTCGCAGAAATCATGAAGGATAACCCCGATCGCTTCACTGCGCTTGGCACCCTCCCCCTCAACGACCCCGAGGCCGCGGTACGTGAGCTTGAACGCGCTATCCTGGAGCTGGGAATGCGTGGGATCATGCTCTACAGCAACATCAATGGTGTTCCGCTCCACCATGAGATGTTCCTGCCTCTTTATGAGAAAGCCAACGAACTGAACGCCGTGTTATACATTCACCCGATCCATCCGGTCGGCGTCGAAGCGATGACCGACTACTGGTTGATGCCACTCGTTGGATTCACCTTCGACACTACTCTTGCGGCAGCCGGTCTCGTCTTCAGTGGTATCGTTGAACGGTTCCCGGCGATAACCTGGGTACTTGCCCATCTCGGGGGTGCAATCCCCTACCTGGCTGAAAGACTCGATCGGGGATATCACGCATTCGAGGAATGTCGGGAGCATATCAGCCGTCTCCCCAGTGATCAGCTGAAGGAGTTCTATTACGATACCGTCAACTTCGATCCGAATGCCCTGCGACTCGCCATCGCATTCGCCGGGTCGAGTCATCTCCTTGCCGGAAGTGACTATCCTCACATGATCGGCAGTCTCAGTTCGATGGTGGAGAGTATCCAGATGCTGGACATTCCGGAAGCAGAGAAGGTGGATATTCTCGGGGGAAACGCTCAACGGCTGCTGTTCTGAGGGAGTATATCATGTCACTGAGACCACTAGTAATTGTCCTCCTTGTCACCGACCTGATCTCTGCCGGAGCAATGCCAGCCTCAGCCCAGGTTGCAGATGTTCCTTTTTCCCTGAGTGATCGGCAGGCGGGACAACTGGAACTGCTGTGTGCCGATCAGGGTATCTCTCCAGGGAGAGAGATCATTCCCCCTGCCATTGCATCGTATCTTCAGAAGCGTGGATCCACACAGCCCTCCCTTCTCTGGCCGGTTATAGGCGGCGTGGCATCGAAGGTTGGAGAACAGCTCATTTTCCTCTTCTACGACCTCGACATCTGGCATGCCGCACCCGCTGTGTTCCTCATGGATCCCCTGCTGACAGCGTTCGGCGTTCATGTCGGCAATGGATATCATGGAAGCTTCCTGCTCGACCTGCTGGCATCGTATTCCTCGTTCTATATCGCTACCTCCCTGGCATACGGTTCCTTTCTCGGAGCTGGCATCCTGGAGGATGAGCCTGAGAACTGGAACAGACTGTACGCGAGTATGGGAGCCCAGCTTATCGCGACCATCGCGGTGGAACGACTGATCGGGGGTAGAAAGCGATAACGGAGCCGGATACCGACCGTGTTCTGGCATTATTGGTTATTATAGTACTAAATTAATCTGCATTACTCCTTATTACTTCTATATACATAACATACTATATATTAAGTATTACATAGTCTTTATACTAATCTTAGTTCATCATAAAGGCCTCATCAGAGTATATGATGCCTCATGGTAGTATTGTTGATGCTATCTGTTCCAATTGAGGCGGCATTTTACCCTCATTGATCATTACCAGCCAATTTCTTGCCTCAGTATCATCCGGTGATATC
>JALGVQ010000011.1 GCA_025774615.1 bacterium | reverse complement strand
GCAGGTAACCATGGACCTCGTGCGAATAGCTGAGCACGTCGGCTGCACCGGCTATATGTCCGAGATAGTCAAGAGGTGTGGGAACTGAGTCTGACGCCGGCAGGTAATCGACATAGGGCGTCAGGAAGAAGTCCTCAGTGGTGAACTCGAGTATCTTCGCGGTGTACACCTCGTCGATCGCCTGCTGGGCAGAACCAACAGGAGCTGTCAGACTGAGTATCAGGAGGGCGCCGACCACGGTTCGCCCCACAGAGTGGATACACCTCATCAGATCACAATTCATCGGTACACTCCCGGTATCATCTTTATGTGACAGGAAGACGCAGACCGGGGCCAGAGTAACAGAAAATCGTATCTTTTGGGAAGGCTGTGACTGTCAGGAAGACGCCGGGTCCTCTGCGAGCGCCTCTGTATCAACCTCATGCACCTCGATGGCAAAGTCGGGACAGAGCATCTCACACAGTTTGCAGCCTGTGCAGACGTCCAGGTTCACGACCTCCGCAATCTGATTGTACTCGTTCATCTCCAGAACTTCGGTGGGGCAGATCTCGACACAGAGGGTACAGTTCTTGCAGTAACCGGGGATGACCACAACATCCCACTTGCGCGGCACGTTTATCATGCGATCGGTCATGGTGTCTTTCTATCCGTCCTTCAGATCTCTTCGAGTGGTCGACGCAGAGGGTGGCTGATCTGGACATTGAGTTCATCCGACTCCTCGAGAACCCACTCGAGTGTCTGGATGACTCCGACAACGCTTGCGACTCCCGTAAAATCGAGGCAACCGAGTTTCCCCTGACTCATATTCATCGTTGCTTCCTCGAGGGTCTTCCTCACTTCGCTCAGTCGTTCGTTGACAACATCTTCACTGCGCATGTTCGGCCCCCTGCTCGTATTGAATGATACAGGCGACAGTATATGAAGAGGTGTCTCCTGCCAACAACGGTGAAAGAGCAGGAGAGGCAGCGTCACAGGCAGCTGTGAAGTGTGATGTAATCAGAAAGGCCCGCCCGCTAACCGAGCGGGCGGGCCTGAAAAAATCCCGGATACTGAATGTCGTTCTGCCCGGGTTACCGGTCAGTGGCGATGTTGATCACCTTCTTGACCTCATTGAAGTTGATAACCGTTCGCTTGATACCACCCGGAGGTGTGTAGTATTCCCACGTGTACTTGTCCCCCATCGTACCGGGTACCGTGCGCTGCTCATCAGGCCTCCCCCAGGAATCGATCATCATTTCCATCGTATAGCCGATGGCAATCCTCTTATTCAGGATGTCCTGGACGAGTTGGAGATTATTGTACTTTCGGAGAAGCTCATCTTCCCTCCGAACATCCTCTTCACTCATCGTGGCCCGTTCCGCCTCAGGGTCAAATGCCGGATCGACATCGGTGAGGTAGTATGAATGTGCGTAGTATCCTTCAGTAGTCTTGTACCAGTACTTGGCGTACATCTCGGCTGATTCGACCTCGATCGGCAAACCGGCCGGAACTGTCTTCATGGTCGAGCCGAGAGGATCGGGCTTGTCATACAGCCGGAGGCTGAGAACGGTTCCCCGGGGAACTACCCACATAGTTTTGACCGTCGACTCTTCCTCTTCCTGAGCCTGGACCTGGATGGGGAACGAAAAGAGACCCACCAGCATTACCAGTGTTGCCGCACCAGCGAGAGCGATTCCAATTTGGCGCTTCATTCCGGGATTCTCCTCAAAGATTACGCCATCTGCCACCCACCTGAAGAGGGAGACCAGAGGCAGTTAAACACAATCGACAACTTACTAAATTATGGTACCTCCGAAGCAGTGTCCAGCTTCGAACAATTCCGCAATTTCATGATACCTGTTTTCTCTGTCAGTTAGACGTCCCTGACACTCTGCTGTTTAGCACCTCAGGCATCGAATCGGATGAGAAATGATTCATCCCCCGCGACCGGTTCATCGTTGGCAGTGAGGCCTGTTACCCGCGCGCCGGATGGGCCCTGCTCGACTTCACGGAGAAACGCTTCGACAACACTGTCCGGCCCTTCCACTTCCAGTTCCACATTTCCATCGCTAGTGTTCCGCACCCACCCTGTCAACCCGCGAGCACAGGCAGCTCGCTGACAATGCCAGCGGAAACCGACACCCTGAACTCTTCCGGTAACGCGCACATGGCGGCGCACGTTTTTATTCCCGGCGTCGGACATCGATCGCTTCCTTTCCCTGAGGTTGCATCATCAGGCAGGCAACACCTGGACCGGATCGTGACGGATGGACGATAATAAACGCCTCACAAACGTGTCAAGAGGACCGCGGCATACTTTCGGACGTCACCCGCAGGAGGTATCGTGCAGAAAACCGGAAGCGAGGGATGAGATGAATGAGGGTAACGGCGAAGGTCTTCTGAGACAGTTGAGCTGGCTCGACGCCACGGCGATCATTATCGGCACGATCATCGGGTCGGGTATTTTTATTACTCCCGGACTCGTGGCCCGTAATGCCCCGAGCCCCGGTCTGATCCTCATCACCTGGATAGTCGGTGGTCTCCTCTGTCTGCTGGGGGCGCTGATCTTTGCCGAACTGGCCAGCTTCCTGCCCGCTACCGGCGGAATCTACGTCTTTCTGAAAGAGGCCTTCGGACCGCTGATGAGTTTCATCTTCGGATGGCTCTTCCTGCTCGTCATCAAACCCGGCGCAATCGCGACCATCACCACCGGAGTCGCCATCTACGTGGGCGAGCTCGTCCCCCTCTCCCCTCTGGGGATCAAACTGGTAGCTATCTTCTTCATCATCATCATCTCAGCAGTCCATTATCGAGGCGTCCGTCTCGGCAGCAACATCCAGAACTTCCTCACCTCACTGAAGGTCATCCTGATCCTCGGATTCATCGTCGTGGGCCTGACCAGCAGCGCTGCCGACTGGAGCCTGCTCTCGGTCGGTGGAAGCGGCGGATTCAACCTGGAAATGCTCAGCGTCATGGGAATCGCGCTCGCCGCGGTGCTGTGGACCTATGATGGCTGGGCCGACATCTGTTACATGGCAGGTGAGGTAAAGGACCCCGGCCGATCACTGCCCCGGGCTATCCTGCTCAGCACACTCGCGGTGATTGTCATCTATGTGGCCATGAACATCGTCTTCATTATTACCGTACCGATGGATCAGATGGCGATATCCGACCGGGTCGCGGCCGACAGTGCCCGGACCCTTCTCGGAGCAGGAGGCGCGACACTGGTCACGATCGCCATCCTGATCTCCATCATCGGCGGCGCGAACGGCTCGATAATGCTCGGCCCACGGGTGTTCTACCAGATGGGAGCTGATGGCTATTTCTTCCGTTGGACAGGTCGGATCCATCCTAAGTTCCGCACTCCGGCGAACGCGGTCGTTGTGCAGGGAGTATGGGCAGCCGTCCTCGCTCTGAGCGGCACCTTCGAACAGCTGGTCAATTACTTCATTTTCACGACCTGGTTCTTCTTCGTGCTCTCAACCCTGGCTCTCTTCATCTTCAGAAAACGATATCCCGATATTGAGCGCCCCTACTCCACACCCGGCTATCCATGGGTGCCGCTGGCGTTCATCGCCATCGCTCTGGCGATGCTTCTCAACAGCCTCATACAGCGCCCGCTCGAATCGGGGATCGGCCTCGGTTTCGCCATCCTCGGGATACCGGTTTACTATCTGCTGTTCAGAAAACGGGATGTAACGGAACAGACTGCACCGACCACGGACGAGATGCCATGAGTCTCAGTGACAGGTTCCGCAGAATATTCCGGCGACGTCAGGGTGATCGGTCTGTACTCGATACCCTCGCCCGCGATGATATCCGGAACATCGTGGAGGAGAGCCTCGAGGAAACAGAAGCAACAAGTGAGATCGTCGAGCGCGCCCGGGACGCACATGAACGCGCCCGGGACCTGGTCAGACAGGGTCATCTCGATGCGGCCCGTGACCGATTCAGCGAATCTATCGCGGCGTGGGAGGAACAGGCGGATCTCTGCCGGAAGATGGGATTCCGGAACATGTGGAAGGATCGGCCGGCGTCCATCCGGCGTGAGATGGAGGAACTCCGCATCACCCAGCTCGACATCATCGATCTCGATTCCTTCATCAGCCTGCACGCGCGTGCGCGTCTGCGCAGGACCCGGCTCTTTCGCATTCTCGAGATGGTCGGGGATGAAGAGGGGAGTTCGGAAGCTGAAGTGTACGAGGAATTCCCCCGGGACCAGCATGAAGATGTCGGTACGATCCTCTTCCATGCCCAGCGCAGGGGCTGGATAACCCGCGAACGTACCGGAAGCCGTTACCGGTTGCGCATCACCGACTCTGCTCCTGCGACAGGCGATGTACCTGGAGACCCTTCTTAATATCTCACCGCACTATTGAACCGGGAGTTCGTACCGGAGGTTCAGCGACGATCACCAGCCGGGGACGCCGACGACACCATATTCCTTCCGCCCTCCTTCGACCCGTAGAGCGCAGCATCAGCTTCCTGCACGAGATCGTTAGGGACCTGCATGCCATTATGCAGGGTGGCAACCCCGATCGAGACGGTAGAACAGTGTGTCTCACCCTCTATCGTGCTGCCGATCTCGAGCACCCCCAGTTCGTCGGGAGCGATGATCTCGAATTGAAGCTCATTCATACGAGCCCGAACCCGCTCCCCGGTAGATATCGCCCCTGCAACGCCGGTACCCGGCAGCACGCAGAGGAACTCATCCCCTCCAAACCGGCCAAGGACGTCGAACTTTCTGAGTCTGGTCTGGAGGACACGTGCCACTTCCCTGAGGACCACATCACCAGCCAGGTGTGAATAGGTGTCGTTGACATCCTTGAAATAATCGATATCGACCATCGCCACACTCAGAGGAAATCCGAAACGTCTGGCCTTCTGGAATTCATCGTCCAGAAGTTCAAGGATGGCGCGCCTGCTGTACATGCCGGTCAGCTCGTCGGTGTTGGCTATCTGCTTCAGCTCATCCAGATGCATAATGTCATGAATGGTCTGATAGGCGAACTGGACCACGAGGAGCATGAAAAGGGCGGTCAGGAAGAATACCTCACTGGCGATCAGATCTTTGTTCACCGGAAGGTTACGTATGGTCGCGTAGAGATACACACCGTATCCGACGGCAAGGAAACCCATCAGGTTCCGCAGCGAAAGCCACGGACGTTTGTCAGGCAGTATTCCTATCAGTCGCTGTGTCCGCCAGATCGAAGCGGCCAGCAGAACCAGTCCCAACGCGATGAGTACCGCCGGAATGATTTCAATCAATGATTCTCTGCCATTTCCCCTGAGACCGGGATTGTCGGGATCAATCATGACTCAAGCGAGTGAATTTTTCGCCAATTACATCGTAATTAGGACCACTGACAGTAAGGAAGGTGCCCCGGAATCGGGTCAGATTCAGATGACCATTTCCCTTGTCAGTCATGGGCCGAGAGGCTATTTCAGAAAAAAATGTCTGATATTCCATTTTTGCCTTCAACGGCGTTGACGTGAGCGTATATTGTACGCCGAGCAAGTTAGTTAACGCAGTTAACTAGTTACGGGACACGCCTGAAAAGAGTCCCGGGCTGTCAGCCGGCAATCCCTCGGGGAATGTGCGGCAGCGGAGACAACGGAACGATCGATGGACTACAATCGACTCCTCCGGAACAGCCATATTTTCGCGTCGACGGTACGTGAAGTACTCGAGCGTCACTTTCTTGAGGAAGCCTCTTCCCTTCCTCTTACTATCTCCCAGTTCTATCTCCTCAAGCTGATATCGAACAACGAACTCTACCAGGTCGGCGAGATCGCTGAACTCATGGGTGTAAGTAATGCAGCGGCATCGAAGAATATCGACAAACTGGAGGGACTGGGCCTGGTGACCCGCACCACATCCGAAGGTGACCGTAGGGCCACTCTGCTCACACTGAATCCCAAGGGGAAACGGCTGGTTCAGACGTATGAAGACCTGAAGGCCGAACGCCTCTCCCCTGTTCTCGATCAGTTCGACCCTGCAGAGATCGAAGAGCTCTCCCGACTCCTTGAGAAATTCTCAGCGGAAGTATTCAGATTCGAAGGATCCACGGGCGACGAGCTTGAAAACAGCTACTGCCTGCGTTGTGCTGTCTACCTGGAACGTGACTGTCCCGTTGGCGACATCCTCGGTGGCTGCCCGTACAACACTCTGTATGCGGCACACCACCCGGAACACGCTGTTACGGAAGGAAGCGGTTGATGAAATACTGGCGTAAACCACTGGACCTCGATCAGGTCACCATTCCCCACGGTGAAGTACTCATCATTGACGACCGGTGCAAAGGCTGTGGTTTCTGTGTGGAGTACTGCCCGAAGGACGTCCTGGTGCTGTCCAAACGGTTCAACAAGAAGGGATACCATCCACCGGAGATCGTTCAGACAGGACTCTGTGTGAACTGCAACCTCTGCGAGATGATCTGTCCCGATTTTGCGATCTTCAGCGTCGCGATAACCGACGATGTGAAGGCCGAGCTCAAGGACGAACCTGAATCGTCGGAGGCCCCGGCTGAACAGGTTGAAAAGGAGGAGACCCGGTGAAAGCCGATCCCTTAGGTGTTCTGACGGGTGCCCACTACCTGGATGGTGACTTCGCTGCCGGAGAAGGCGCGATGGCTGCCGGCTGCAGGTTCGTGGCCGGATACCCGATCACGCCCTCAACCGAGGTCGTGGAAAGGATGTCGCGTCGCTTCCCGATGATGGGGGGCACCTTCATCCAGATGGAGGACGAAATGGCCAGTATGGCCGCTGTCATCGGTGCCGCCTTTACGGGCACGAAATCGATGACGGTCACCAGCGGCCCCGGATTCAGCCTGATGATGGAGAATCTCGGCCTTGCAGTGATGATGGAGACTCCCTGCGTGCTCGTGAATGTGCAGCGCGGCGGACCCTCGACCGGTCTGCCGACCATGACCGGCCAGTCCGACATGATGCAGGCCAGGTGGGGCTCCCATGGCGATTACGAAATCATCGCCATGAGTCCGAAGTCGCCACAGGAATCGTTCGACCTGATGATCGATGCCTTCAACCTCTCCGAGATCTACCGGGTGCCGGTCCTCTTCATGATGGATGAGTGTGTCGGGCACATGACCGAGAAGGTGATCATCCCCGAGCCTGACGAGATCGACATCGTCCCGCGGAAGCTCACGGACAAGAAACCGGGCGAGTTCTGGCCGTACGAGGTGAATAACGGCGAGCTGGTACCCGAGTTCGCCCGCGCTGGTGACGGATATCGGTTCCACACGACCGGTCTGACGCACGATTACCGCGGGTACCCCGACATGACCGTCGAAGGACAGTGGAAACTCGTTACCCGGCTCATGGACAAGATCAACAAGAACGTTGATGACATCATCCGGTTCGAGGAAGAGGAGACCGACGGAGCCGACGTTGTCGTTCTCAGCTACGGGATCACTTCACGAGTCGCCAGGCTGGCGATCGAGAAGGCCCGTGAAAAGGGAGTCAAGGTCGGTGTTATCCGGCTGATCGTGGTCTGGCCCTTCCCGGAAAAGCAGATCAGGGAGATGGCAAAGAAGATCAAGGGATTTGTTGTACCCGAGATCAACATGGGCCAGGTGGTACTCGAAGTCGAGCGCTGCGCGGCCGGCAACTGCACGACAACCAGTGTCCCTCACCCCGGTGGGGGAGTTCACGATCCCGAAACGATCGTCGAAGCAATCGTGGGAGCAGCCAAATGAGCGCTCAGGCAGAGGCACCAACAATCGATATGGACAATGTTCAGCCGGAGGATCACCCGATCGCGCCGTTCATCCGCATGGACAGGATGCCGCATATCTGGTGTCCCACCTGCGGTATCGGCACTGTGGTGAAGTGCTACGCGGCCGCGATGGAAAAACTGGACCTGGATCCGAAGACGATCGCAATTGTTTCAGGAATCGGCTGTACCGGACGGGTGGCAGGCTACATGAATTACGATGCCTTCCATACGACCCACGGACGAGCGATAGCTTTCGCGACCGGTCTCAAAATGGCGCGCACCGAGTTGAACGTGACACTCTTCTCCGGTGACGGTGACCTCTCGGGGATCGGCGGCAACCACTTCATTCATGCCGCCCGGCGCAACATGGACCTCCTGGTCGTGCTGGTGAACAACTTCACCTATGCCATGACCGGCGGTCAGAACGCACCGACGACACCACTCAAGGCCATTTCCTCGACGATGCCGTTCGGGAATTTCGACCAGCCGTTCAACCTGCCGCACCTTGCGGCAAGTTGCGGAGCGAGTTACGTGGCCCGGTGGACCTCCCTGCACATTCGGAGGATGACGAAGACCTTCGAGGAGGCAATGCAGCGGAAGGGATTCCGGTTCATCGAGGTGATCGCGCCCTGCTCGACGCTCTATGCGCGGCGCAACAAGCTGGGCACGGGGCTGAACCTCATGCAGTTCTACCACGACAACTCCGAGATCAGGCACGGCGAAGACACGCGTAACGTCGATATCGGTTTCCAGGAAAAGATCATCTGCGGCAAGTTCGTCGATGAACCCGAAAAGACGACCTACCACGAGAACATGCATACGCACTACGAGCAGGTGCTCGGTGACAAATATGTCCCGATGCCTCCCGAAGGAGGATGGCGCGATGAGTAGGAAAGAGATCCGTATCACCGGGTTCGGTGGTCAGGGAGTAGTACTCTGCGGCCACATCATCGGGCATGCATATTCAATCGATGCCGGTCATGAAGCGACGATGATCCAGAGCTTCGGACCGGAAGCGAGGGGATCGGCCTGCAGTACCTCTCTGGTCCTCGATGAGTCGGAAGTGCTCTACCCCTACCTGCAGGACCTCCATATCCTGCTCGCGATGTCCCAGGATGGCTATGAGCAGTCGAAAGATCTGCTCAACGCCAAAGGGGTCGTGGTCCACGAGAGCGATCTGGTGGTACCCGACCTGAAGAAGGGGCAGAAGGGGTACGGGATCCCCTCCACCAGGATCGCTGAGGAGATCGGGCGGGTCATCGTACAGAACATTGTAATGCTCGGCTTCTTTGCTGCCGTAACGCTGCTCGTCACCAAAGAGCTGTGGGAAAGCGCTGTGATGGATTCGGTTCCGGCCGGCACCGAAGAACTGAACATGAAAGCATTCCAGGCCGGCTGGGACCATTTCGAGGAGAACTACGGCGACGGAACACCGAAGAAGGAAACGGTGGAAACTGCCTTCTGAACGAGGAGTGTGAGGATGACCGCTGAAGCCGCAGGAATGATCGAAGCGGTAGAGACCCGGGGGAAACGCGCCGTCGTGATCGGCGGTGGTATCGCCGGGATGCAGGCTGCTCTCGACCTGGCGAATGCAAGGATACCGGTGACGCTGGTGGAGGCGTCTCCGTCCCTGGGCGGCAGGATGGCCCAGCTGGACAAGACCTTTCCCACCATGGACTGCTCTATATGAATTCTGGGCCCTCGGGCCATGGATGTCGGTCGACATCCGCTGATAGAGGTCGTCACCAACGCTGAAGTCATCGCCTGTGAAGGTGACCCTGGCGATTTCAAGGTCCACGTGCGACAGTACCCACGCTATGTGGATCTGGATGCCTGCGTGGCATGCGGGCTCTGTGTTGAGACCTGCCCGCAAGTGGGCGGCAACGAGTTCGACATGGGCTTCAAAGCCCGCAAGGCTATCTACCGCCCCTTCCCCCAGTCGGTACCGTCCGCTTACGTCATTGACCCCGATTCGTGTCTGAACTTCTACCCGCACCTCTCCGACAAACAGATCAGGAGCATGGAGAAGATCAAAGCTGCCAAGATGAAGAGGCAGCCTGATGTGACCCTGCCCCACCTGCCCTGCGGCCACTGCACCGATGCCTGTGATGTCGGCGCCATTGATTTCGACATGACCGCAAAGGATTACAAGCTTGACGTCGGTGCTATCCTCGTGGCTATCGGCTTCAAGGAGTTCGATGCACGCAAACTCGGCCAGTACGGCTACGGCCGGTTCCCCAACGTGGTGACGAGCCTTGAACTCGAACGGATGCTGAACGCATCCGGAGTGACCGACGGTCACGTGGTGAGACCATCCGACATGGAGACCCCGAACAACATCGTGTTCATCCAGTGTGTCGGGGCTCGTGGAGACGGCGGCCGTCCCTACTGCAGTCGATTCTGCTGCATGAACGCTGTCAAGGATTCGATGCTCATCCGCCAGCACGATCCCGAGGTTGAGGACATCACCATCCTCTACACTGACCTCAGGGCGTTTGGGAAAGGCTTCGATGACTTTGTGAAACGCTCTATCGAGGAGCAGAGCGCACACTACACAAGAGGCCGGCCCTCGAAGATCGAGCACCACCCTGAAGACGACACCCTGGTAATCCATGTAGAAGACACGATCGAACACGTCCAGAAACAGATCCCGGCCGACCTCGTGGTACTCTCGGTTGCCGCAGCACCCAACGATGGCGCGATCGAGCTTTCAAAGATACTCGGCATCGACACCGACCAGTACGGATTCGTAAGCCCGCGCGACCCAGCCGTCTCTGCGGTCGAGACGGTACGGGACGGTGTCTATGTCTGTGGCAGTGCTATCGGACCACAGGTCATCCCCGACGCGGTGGCCCAGGCATCGGCTGCCGCCGCCCGGGCTGGACTTTTCCTGGCGGGTGACCGGATCGAAGAGATTGCGGAAAAGCCGGAACCACTCGACCTCTCCGGCCCTCCACGGGTCGGTGTCATCGTCTGCAGTTGCGGCGCCAACATCGGCGGGATCCTCGATGTCGATGATCTCTCCGATTACGCTCTGACACTGCCGGGTGTCGTCGCTGCCGAGCCCTCGATGTTCGCCTGCGCCGAGACCGGACAGGACCAGATCGTCGACCTGATCCGGGAGAACCGGTTGAACCGGCTCGTCATCGCCTCCTGTACCCCGCGGACTCACGAACCGGTCTTCCGGGACGCGTGCGCCGGGATCGGATTCAATCCCTACATGCTCGACATGGTGAATATCCGTGACCAGTGTTCATGGGTACACGCGAACGAACCCGTTCTGGCGCAGGAGAAGGCCAAGGACCTCATCCGGATGAGTGTAGCCCGCTCAAGGAATCTCGAGGAACTGTATGAGGGCGAGGTTCCGATGAGCCAGCAGGCAGTGGTGATCGGCGGCGGCATCGCCGGTATCCAGGCGGCAACCGACATCGCCGAGCAGGGATTCCCGGTCGTTCTGGTCGAAAAGAGCGACACACTCGGCGGTCGACTCCGTGCCCCGAATCTCAAGCACCTCTATCCAAACCGACGCCTCGCCAGCGAGATACTGGAACGCAAGGTGGGCCGGCTCGAGAAGAGTGATGCTCGTGTCCTGCTCAATACCGAGGTCGAGGACATTTCCGGATTCGTCGGCAACTTCGACATCAAGCTGAAGGGCGCGACAGAAGAGGAGCTCAAGGTGGGTGTCATCATCCTTGCCTTCGGTGCCTCACTCCACGACCCGGGTGATGAATTCGGGTATGCAAAGATGTCAAACGTCATCACCAGCGAGGAACTCGAGAAGAACTTCCACGAGAATGATGATGGCGTTCTGATCGACGGGGAGAAACCGACCAGTGCCTCATTCATCCTCTGCGTCGGATCGCGGGAAGAGGAAGGCTTCACCGGCTGTTCGCGATACTGCTGTCCCACCGCGATAAAACAGGCCATCCAGCTGAACTCCCTCGGTATCGACACCACCATCTTCTACCGGGACATCCGCACGGTATCGGCAGGAGCCGAGGAGATGTATCGGGAAGCGCGGGGCAAGGGAGTCCTCTTCGTACGGATCCCGCCTGGTGAAAAGCCGGAGATCATCGGCAAGAAGAAGGTGGAAGCGCTCCGTTGCTATGATGAACTGCTCGGCCAGAAGCTCGAGGTTGAGACAGACCTGGTGATCCTGAGTGTCGGTATGCGACCGCAACAGCCCGAGACTGAACATTTCCACCTGCTGCTGAAGGCCAGCCTCGGACTCGACGGCTTCTTCCTTGAGCGTCACCCCGAACTGGCGCCGGTGGAGACCGTTGTCGAGGGCGTTTTCCTGGCCGGCACCGTCCAGGGACCGAAGGACATCGTCGACTCGGTGGCCCAGGCATCAGCCTCCGCTGCCAAAGCAGCCGTCCTGCTTTCCTACGACAGCGTGCGGATCGAACCGACGGTATCGGTGGTCGATGAGATCAAGTGCCGCGCCTGCGGGACGTGTGTCGATGTCTGTCCCTACGCCGCAGCCGACCTGATCGAGATTGAGTCGGGTGTCCACATCGCCAGGATCAACGCTTCTCTCTGCAAGGGGTGCGGCGTCTGCGCGGCCTGGTGCCCATCCTCGGCAATAGACGCCCGGCACTTCACCGACAAGCAGGTGATCGCGATGATCGACACCGCCTTTGTGGAGGAGACACGATGACGGCGCAGAAAAAAACCTCCTCGAAGAAGACAACGGCAAAGAAGGCTGCCGCAAAGAAGACCGTGGCGAAGAAGGCTGTCTCGAAAAAAACCGCTGCTAAAAAGACTTCGTCAAAGAAGGCTGTCTTGAAGAAGACCACGGCAAAGAAGACCGTCGCGAAGAAGACTTCGACAAAGAAGGCAGCCGCGAAGGCACCTGCGAAGAAGACCGCGGTCGAGACGGTACCTGTCGGCAGCACCACGTGGAATCCCAATATCTGCGTCTTTGCGTGTAACTGGTGCTCGTACGCAGGAGCCGACACCGCTGGGATCTCACGCATCCAGCACCAGCCGCATTTCAGGACCATCCGGGTCATGTGCTCCGGCCGGGTTCATCCCGGGTTCGTCCTGCGTGCTCTCGAGAAAGGCGCCGACGGCGTTCTGGTCTCGGGATGCCACATCGGGGATTGCCACTACGTCTCCGGAAACGAGCGCCAGCTCGAGCACTTCGAGATCACAAAGAAGCTCGTTCACCTGATCGGTCTGGAACCGGGCCGGGTGAGGCTGGAATGGATCAGCGCCGCCGAGGGTCCCCGGTGGGCGAAGGTCATCAATGAATTCACCGATCAGATCAGAGCGCTTGGCCCCAGTCCGCTCAAGAGCGGGCAGGATGAGCGCCAGGCAGGATAAGGGAGAGGTACGGGTGATGGTCGATCTCGCTGAGGTTACGAAGAAGTCGAAAGCCTGGGCCTGCTACGACTGCGGCAAATGTACCGCAACCTGCCCTATCGCCCGCGTGGGCGGATCGTACAGTCCGCGGAGGCACATCCTCGACAGCAACACGGGAAATCCTGCGGAGGTGATGGATCGCGACACACTCTTCGCCTGTCTGTCGTGCTCGCTGTGTGAACAACGATGCCCCGCCCAGGTTGTCTACACTGATCTGGTCCTCCATCTGCGTGAACTCGCGTTCTCGGAGGGGATCGAGCCCGATTGTCCCCACGGAGGAACGATCCAGTCGCTCATGAGGCTCATGGCCTCCGGTGGAACTGTGCAGAACCGGATGGAGTGGATCGAGGATGATCTGAAGACCACACCGGCCGAGGGGGATGTGTTCTACTGGACAGGCTGTTCCATGTATTATGACGCGCTCTTCCCCGACTACGGCTCCAGACCGATCGAGGGCACGAAAGCAGCGATCCGGCTCTTCAACAAACTGGGTGTCACTCCGGTTGTCTCTCCCGAGGAACGCTGTTGTGGACACGACCTGCTCTGGAATGGCGACCGCAAGAGCTTCGAGCAACTGGCCCGTCACAATCTGGAGGTGGTGAAGAAGAGCGGCGCCAGCCTGCTGGTCACCTCCTGCGCCGAATGCCTGCGCACATGGGCAAAGGAATATCAAACGTTCGGCGCCGGGAAACTCCCGAAGATCATGCACATGACCGAATACATCGCCGAACACCTGCCGGAACTCGATCTGAAAGAAAACGGCGTTCTGAAGGTGACCTACCAGGACCCGTGCCGTCTCGGACGGCAGCTCGGCATTTACGACCCACCCCGCGAGGTTATCGAAGCCCTGCCGGGTGTTGAACTGGTGGAGATGAGACACTCGAAGCAGGGCGCACAGTGTTGTGCCGGCGGTACCTGGTCGAATTGTGACATCTTCGCGAAACAGATCCAGGTGGACCGTCTGCGCGAAGCCCGCGCGACGGGCGCTGAGGTGATGGCAACGGCATGTCCGAAGTGCCAGATCCACTTCAGCTGTGCAATGAAGGATCCTCTTCTGAAAGAGGAGATCAAGATCGAGATGAGGGATGTCGCAGAGCTAGTACTCGACCTCATCTCATAAACGAACCATTTCCCGGAAGGAAAGGGACAGATGGTAGCCAACGCATCGAATGGCGATGAACTCCGGATCGGGGTGTTCGTCTGTGACTGCGGTTTGAATATCGCGGGAGCAGTCGATACAGCCGATGTCACGGAGTATGCCAAAACGCTGCAGGATGTGGTATGCGCGGTACAGAACAAGTACACGTGTGCCGATCCCGGTCAGAACGAGATCAAGGACGCGATCAAGCTGCACAACCTGAACCGTGTGGTCGTCGCGTCGTGCACTCCGAGACAGCATGAGCCGACATTCCGGCAATGTGTCCATGAGGCAGGACTGAATCCATATCTCATGGAGATGGCTAACCTGCGCGAGCATTGTTCATGGGTCCATCCGAACGATTGGGACGGAGCCACCAGCAAGGCGAAGGATCTCGTGGCCAGTGCCGTAGCCCGGGCCCGCTTCCTGCAGAGTCAGGAAGAGATGGCGGTCCCGGTCACCCAGCGGGCACTGGTTATCGGGGGCGGGATCGCGGGGATCGAGGCGGCTCTCCAACTGGCGGAACAGGGACACAAGGTCACGCTGGTCGAGAAGACCGCAACCATCGGTGGGATCATGGCTCAGTTGGACAAGACCTATCCCACGATGGACTGCTCTATATGAATACTTGGCCCCAAGGCCATTGATGCCGGTCGGCATCCAAATATAGAGCTGATCACCTACGCCGAAGTCGAGGCTGTCTCCGGTTATGTAGGGAACTTCTCGGTCACCATCCGGAAGAAGGCCCGGTACGTCGATCTCGATCTGTGCAATTCCTGCGATGAGTGCGCCAAGGTCTGTCCCCAGGTGGTTCCCGACGAGTACCAGATGGGCCTGTCCTCACGGAAGGCGATCTACATCCCCTTCCCCCAGGCGGTACCGAGTGCCTATACGCTCGACATGGAGAACTGTCTCGGAAACAATCCGATCGCCTGCGGCAAATGCCAGGACGTCTGCGAGCAGGATGCCATCGATTACGACGACCAGGACGAGCTGATCGTGCGCGAAGTCGGAGCTGTCGTGGTAGCCATCGGGCTCGACGTCTACGACCCGACCGAGATGGACGAGTACGGGTACACCCGTTTCGAGAACGTCATCACCTCGATGGAGTTCGAGCGTCTGATCTGTGCCGGCGGCCCCACCGACGGGCATTTCGTGCGTCCGAGCGACGTCACCCGACCGAAGCGGATCGGCTTTATCCAGTGCGTCGGTTCCCGAAACCCCGCCATTGGCAGACCGTACTGCTCGAACATCTGCTGTATGAACACCATCAAGGACACACTCCTGCTGGCCGATCACTATCCCGACACCGGGAACGTGGTCTCATATCAGGACATCCGGGCGTTCGGCAAATCGTTCGAGGACATGTTCCAGCGTTCCAAGGAGATGGGCGTCCGGTACGTACGCGGTCTTCCCGGTGACATCGAGGAAGATCCCGAGACCGGCAACCTCATTATCACGGTTGAGAACACCACATCGGGCAAGCTCGAACGGCATGAACTCGACATGGTCGTCCTCTCCGTCGGAGTCATCCCCCCGAAAGACCTGAAAAAGATTTCGGGACTGCTGACCCTGTCGAAGACCTCTGACGGGTTCTTCATGGAATCGCATCCGAAGCTGAAGCCGGTCGATGCGCCCACCAAGGGTGTCTACTTCGCCGGCTTCTGCGAGTCGCCGAAGGACATCAAGGAGTCCGTCTGCCAGTCGGGTGCCGCGGCCTCGAAGGTCGGCGCGCTGCTCAATGCCGGTGAGATACACATCGAAGCGATAACCAGCGTGATCGATCCCGACCTCTGTACCGAGTGCGGTATCTGTGCCGGACTCTGCCCTTACTCTGCCATCGTCTGGGAGAAGGGCCAGAAGGCGGAGGTCATCGAAGCGGCGTGCGCAGGATGCGGTTGTTGCGGCGCAGCGTGCAAGTTCGGCGCGATAACCATGCGCCACTTCACCGATGACCAGCTGGTCGCTCAGGTCCAGGCGGTCCTCGAACATGAGCCCGACGAAAAGGTCTTCGTCTTCGCCTGCAACTGGTGCTCGTATGCAGGGGGTGACATGGCCGGTATCTCCCGGCTGGAATACCCAGCCTCGAACCGAGTGATCAGGACGATGTGTTCGGCGCGGGTCTCCGAAGAGATGGTTCTGGAGGCGTTCCGTGCCGGAGCGCCGGTTGTGCTGGTCTCGGGGTGCCATTACGCCGACTGCCATTACATCAACGCCAACCGGCAGACGGTCGTGCGCGTACAGCGTCTCTGGAACAAACTGGAGAAAGCCGGGGTGAGGCCCGAGCGTCTGCAACTCGAGTGGATCAGCGCGGCCGAAGGCCAGAAGTTCGCGAAGGTCATGAAGGAGATGGAAGTGCTGCGCGCCACAGTCACTCCGGAAGAGATAGCCCACGCGCGTGAGGCGCTGAAACCGAAGCCGAAGAAGGAAAAGGTCAAGAAAGAAGCAAAGGCCGAGAGCGTCACGAGCTAGCTGACATCGCCCAGGACGGGTCGTGAGGCTTCCTGATCAGGGGGCATCCGCCCCACGGAATGGAGAGTGGAATGGCAATCGCCTACTTCAGATGCATGATGTGCGGTCATGAGTGGGAGGATGAAGTCGAGCGGGGTGACGATGTGGAACGCACCTGCACGAAGTGCCGCTCCAACAGCATCCGCCAGTTCAAATCGAAACCTGAACCGAAGGAATAGGCCGCATGGCTGAGTCGGCAGGCAAGAAGAAGGTCGTACGGGTGGATTTCGCGTTCAGGCGCGAGCTGGCCGAGAAAGTAGAAGGAAATCTGGCCAGTTTCTGTTACCAGTGCGGCGCATGCGTGGGGGATTGCCCGGCAATGACCTATACCGATGATTTCAATCCCCGCCAGATCATGCTGAAGGTGCTCTACGGTCTGGGCGAAGAACTGATCGGGGATGAATCGTACCTCTGGGAATGCACCAACTGCTACAACTGCGCCGAACGATGTCCCCAGGAGGTCAAACCGGCCGAGGTCATCATCAGCATGAAGAACATGATGGCCGACCGGGGACAGTATCCGCCGGGAGTGGAAAAGGTCATCAACGCGTTCCTGACCGAGGGAAGGACGGTCGCCATGAATCCGGCGATAGACAAAAATCGGGCCCGATTCGGCCTCCCCCCCCTCTCCCCCGTACCGATGGATGAGATCTTGATCCTGATCGAAGCATCCACAGGGGAAGGAAAAGAGTCATGAACCGTTTCGCGTTCTTCCCCGGCTGTCTGGTTCCGACACGGTACCCGGCGATGGAGTTCGCCATCCGCCATACCCTGCCGAAACTGGGTATCGAGATCGTTGACCTTGAGGGCACTTCATGCTGTCCCGATCCGATCTACTTCAAGTCGCGCGACAAGCTCGACTGGCTCTCAGTCGCCGCGCGGAATCTCTGCCTGGCCGAGGAAGAGGGGATCGACCTGTTCACTAACTGCTCGGGTTGCACTGCCACGCTGTCAGAGACCTGGCATCTCATGCACGAAAATGAAGAAATCCGTGACAAGGTCAATGCGCGGCTGGCAAAGATCGGCAAGGAGTGGAAAGGCACCAGCAGGCTCCGCCATATCGCCACCCTGGTTCGGGACGTCGTGGGATATGAGGCCATCCGCGAGACGGTCGTGCGGCCGCTCAATGGTCTGAATGTAGCAATCCATTACGGCTGTCATCTTCTCAAGCCGAGCAAGATCATGAACGTGGATGATCCCAACAATCCGACCATCCTGGAAGATCTGGTAAGAGCACTGGGGGCCAATCCGGTCCGGCATGACAAGTGGTATCTCTGCTGTGGAAAAGCATGCAGTAACGAAGACCTGCCCGCGAACATGATGCGTGACCTGCTGACGACCGTACAGGAGGCCGAGGCCGAACTGCTCTGTCTAATCTGCCCTACCTGCTTCGGACAGTTCGACTACGGGCAGCTGAAGGTCGCAAAGCAGTTCGACGAAGATTTCCATACTCCGCCGGTCTACTACTTCCAGCTCCTGGCCTTCGCTCAGGGTGTAGCGTATGAGGATCTGGGATTTGAGCGCCAGCGGTTCAAGCCGGAGGTCATGAACCGATTCAAAATCCGGGAGCCAATCGAGGAACCGGCAAAGTAATATTTCTGGTCTTGCTCAGGCAGCTAATGCATCCTGAAATCTGGTGACAGTACGTAGTCCTCCTGCGTCGCCCAGAGGTCCTCCACATCGAGCGCCATGAGTACCAGGTCTCTCCGTACCCCTTTGATGTCGGTGACGTGCTTCGGCAGAATCGCCTCTTCCCTGAAACCGAGATGCTTGAAGGCTGTTATCGCCGCCTTCTGGGTATCCATCAGTTCGGCCTGCAGTTTGTAGATATTCATCTTCAGAGCCTGGAAAAAGAGTTCCTTTACCAGAAGCGTCGACAATCCTCTCTTCTGATATTCCGGAGCGATGCAGATACGAACCTCACCCAGATTGCGCATCCATCCGAAGGAGGCCCTGAAAATAGTGGCGATCCCCATGATCTCACCGTTAACACGGCCAATGACCGGGTACATGCTGTCGTAATCGGGGTTCCCGAACCGGCGCCGAACGTTCTCAGGATCGGTGATATCCGATCGGAGGTAGAGACGGTCCTTTTCAGGAAGGCGCTGAAAGAATTTGATGAGCATATCGAGATCGTTGTCAGTCAATAGTTCGAGGGTGACCATGATCCCGTCAGTCAGTTCCAGTGTTTTCGGATAATCTGCCACGTAAGGTCTCTCCTGTCCTGTTTCTCCTTGGATATCGCCAAAATAGTAGGGGAAACCGGGGGGTAAGTGCAAACTGCAGAAGAACGGCCCCGATGGAATCAGCAGGCGAGCTTCAGCGCACCCTTCCATCAGCATGATTACCACCACGGAAACGTGGCCAGGCTGAATCGGCCAATCCTTTCGAATCTGTTCTGATGGCCAACAGCGCGCCTGTAAGCGTCCCCATGAATAGTGTTCCATCAGGAGCCAGCGCGGGCGCTTCTGAGCTCCACTCCGCCCTTCCTGGCAGAACGAACACCCACTCGAGTTCACCCTCTTCCGAGATCGCCAGTATCAGGTTCTTCAGGGTCGGCCAGTAGACAGTCCCTTCGGAGTCGATAACCGGAGGAGCAGCGCCGCCGTAACTGTTGAGTGACCACTTGAGCGTCCCGTCCGGAGTGAGGGCAAAGAACGCAGGGTGAATCGCCTCATTACTGTCCCGCGTCCCTATGTAGATGGTGCCATCGGTACCGATCACCGGCGAGAAGATCTCCAGCATATCCATCTCATAATGCCAGTACAGTTCACCATCAACGGTGACCGCGTACACTCCGTCGGTGGCTCCGAAATAGATGATCCCGTTCTCATTTACGGCCGGAGCATGTGATGTCATCTCACCCTGGATGGTGAGGGTCCAGTTGCGTTCACCGTTGGCGGGATTGAAGGCATACAGTCCGTATCCGTACGGCAGGATATACTTGCCGTCGGAACCTATCACCGGGCTGAAGTGGGGAGAGTAATCAGGGGCACCTGTGGACCAGTTGAGCAAGTAGCCCGGTTCGAGGGCGAATATCATTCCACCCGAGGCTCCGGTATCAGCATTCCCCTGTCCATAGAAGAGTGTTCCGGAAGCCGAGATCGCGGGAGCTGACGCAAAGTGTCCCCCTGCCCCATAGACGAAATCGGGCGCGCCCTCAGGTGTCACTGCCAGCATGGAGCCGTCTTCGGAACCTGCGAAAATCGTACCGTTCTCTCCCAGAACCGGCGAGGAGTAGATCGGGACCTCGGCACCATATACCCACAGCAGTTCGCCCCAGGGGCTGATGGCATACAGGTTATTGTCCCGGGCGGTGATGTAGATGGTACCCTGGGGTGAGATCGCGGGAGCCGAATGGATCTCACTGCCGATCAGGAGACTCCACCGGAGCGTACCTGCGAGGTTCTGTATCGGTTCAGTCGTACAGCCGATGAATGAGCAAGATACAAGGAGAAGCAGGAGTGCTGTCATAACTCTGCTGCGAATGGAGCGTACCGGCATGTCAGGTTGTTCCTTCTCACAGGCAAGCAAATCTGGTCGGGGTGGGCGGATTTGAACCGCCGACCCCCGCGTCCCGAACGCGGTGCTCTACCGGACTGAGCCACACCCCGACATTTCAAGTTCCTGATCGGCTGATACAGCCGGAATCGAGTATCAAATGTATCTGAATCGTG
Source organism: bacterium (assembly GCA_025774615.1). Classification (GTDB taxonomy): domain Bacteria; phylum Blakebacterota; class Blakebacteria; order Blakebacterales; family Blakebacteraceae; genus Blakebacterum. The sequence continues at coordinate 4,134 of JALGVQ010000011.1, read as the reverse complement.
CCGCAAATCCAGTCTTCACTTTATAAAGAAATCCACACCCCCGATCACACCCATGGTGACCAGTGTTACCACCGTGGCAGCGATGAGGATCCCTACCAGCACCAGGGGGAGCGCCCTGCCCGGCCTGATACCGAAAACGAACGCTGCCGCGCATCCGGTCCACGCACCGGTCACAGGCAGGGGTATGCTTACGAACAGGATGAGTCCGAGCGCGCCGTACTTCTCTATCAATCCCCCCCGGCGACGGGTCCGGGCGAAGAGCCAGATAAAGAACCGCTCCCATATCGACCAGCGACGCAGCCAGTTTGATACCGGTTCGAGACCGAAGAGAAGCGGAGCCACGGGGAGCGCGTTACCGATCACACCAAACAGCCAGGCAGTCTGCCATGGAAGGTCACCGAGTGCGATCCCCACGGGAATTGCTCCACGTACTTCGCTGATCGGTAGAGCCCCCACGATCATTGTGATCAGCTCGGGCGGCATACCGGAGAACGCCTGCCACAGATCGTTCACTTATCCCCCTCCGACCAGCCATGTTTACCGACAAGTGGAACGAAGGTACAGCCGACATCTTCGGTCGTGGCCCAGTTGTCGCCGTTGCGGGTGATGATCTTCAACTGCTGAAAACCCCGATCGCCGACTGGTATCACCAGCCTGCCGCCATCTTTCGAAAGTTGATCGAGCAGGGGTTGCGGAACATCGGGACTGCCGGCCGTCACCACGATCCCGTCATAGGGAGCGTATTCACTCCACCCGATGGTGCCGTCACCGATCCGGATCGCGATGGAGTGGATGTTCAACGTATCGAACGCCTCTCTCGCCCGTTTCGCGAGTGCACCATGCCGTTCGATGGTGAACACCTTCTTAACCAGATGCGAGAGTATCGCTGCCTGGTATCCCGAACCGGTGCCGATCTCGAGAACCCGGTCATCATCCCGAACCTTCAGAGTCTGTGTCATCAGCGCGACCATGTATGGCTGGCTGATGGTCTGACCCTGTCCGATCGGCAGGGGATGATCTTCGTAGGCACGCCCCCAGAAATTCTCATCCGTGAAGAGATGCCGGGGGATGGTCCTCATGGCCATGAGGACCTGCGGGTCGGTGATCCCTCGACGGGCCAGCTGCTCTTCAACCATGGTCTCACGCCTCATGGCGTAGGTGTCATTGTCACGAGGGTGCCGTTTCACACTTCCGCTCTCTCAGCCGGTCCGCAACCATTGATATCGATCAGTTCCCAGCCCTGCAGGAGTCCCATTCCGGTCTCATCAGTCCAGTCGAGACGGAGTGGTGTAAGGGATACATACCCGTCTTCTATCGCTTTGAAATCGGTGTCCTCTCCGCCGACCCAGGCGGGATCCTGCCCGCCGATCCAGTAATATGGTTTACCTCGCGGATCGGTGTCCTTGAATATCCCCTCCCGATAGGTCCGCCTTCCGAGACGGCTGACACGATATCCCTTCGCCGACCCGGGTGGACCGGGCGGGATGTTCACATTGAGCAAGTAATCCTTTTTCAACCCATTCCGGATAGTCTCGGCCACAACCGCGCACGCCACCTCTTCAGCCTGCCGCAGATCGAATCCGTTATCATCGGAAGGAACCAGGCTGATGGCGATCGAAGCTCCACCCAGCAGACAGCCTTCAACCGCTGCCGCAACGGTCCCGGAATAGATCACATCATCACCCAGGTTCGATCCGTGATTGATGCCGGAGATGATCAGATTCGGTGTTCGAGGCAGAAGCCCGTGCATTCCGAGCATCACACAGTCGGTGGGAGTGCCGTCCACCGAGAAACGTTTCTCGCCCAGTTGCTGAACCCGAAGAGGGTGATGAAGGGTCAAGGAATGACTGCTCGCCGACTGTTCCCGGTCGGGAGCGACGACGACCGTGTCCCACCTGGCAGAAAGCGCTTCCTCAAGCACCCGTAAACCGGGCGCATGTACTCCATCGTCATTGGTCAGGAGGATGTAGAGCTGGTCAGTTTGAGGACTCATTACCTGGATTGGACTCCGCTTCCACCCTGCTGGTCGCAACACCCTGGTTGTTCAGTACAGAACCCGCAGTCGCAGGCAAAGATACTATACGTTTGCACCCCGTACAGTAGCAACAGATTCATTCTCAGATTGAGAGACATCAGGTCTCAGCATCCAATGTACCCATCGTGGATGCTCGTTTTAATCAAATCAGTGTATCGATTATCCAAATTTCATTTCTATCCAGCCTAGCTACACGACCCTCCTCAGCAGTCAAAGGCATGGTTGATTTGAACCTTGTTATCTTGTGATGTCGTCTCATAGACTCATGAAGATATTCACTATAATTAATGATTTGTACTCAATCACCTGCTGGATGGAGATTATTAAGGGAGGATTATCATGCAGAAGTTGCCATTGGCTTCAATTATCACTGGTGTCTTGTTTATCCTCGTAGGATTAGTCGTAGTGATTATTATGGGTAACCTGAGTCCTCAGGCTTTCTGGATCATCAGAGTCATGGTTGCATTGGGTACTGGTTTTATTGCAGCAGGTATTCTAGGACCCATAGATTTCAAGGGCACCGTGAAAAACTGGACCATCAAAGCAGGAGGACCGATTGCTCTCACATTAGTCATATACTTGCTTAATCCTCCAAATCTGGTTTCCTAGAAATATGGGGGGGGACAACCATTATAATTTGATACAATAGTATTTCTGTACCAAGACACTCCGCTTTTTTTGTTTTCTGATACTCAAGGAGCAACTATTGGTACGCAGTACATTAAACATGTATCTCTGCAGAAAAAGCACTGGCCCGGTAAGCCAACAGGTATGGTGGCAATTGGTCCCAGTAACCAGCACCTGGGTCTCGAAATCCAGGAAACACCACATTCCGTTTCGACCTTCTATAGCGGATATCTCCGGCTGGAGATTGATTTCAATCACTCAGATCACGGCCTGAGCAATCTCAGTCACCATGGTGAAGGCCCTGTCGAGATCGAATTCCTGATAATCCTGAGTCCGCAAGACCGGATGCAGTTGTGATTCGAGCTGCGATCTGAGATCAGATAATCGGTCAGAAGAGATGTCTGCGGGATCATTGCCCGGCATGCTCAGCTTCTGCCTGACAAGTGATATGAATTCAGGATCGTCCAGGTTGATACCCATCCTGAAAACAGCGTAATCAAGATCAAAGAAATCACGGATCGCCACCTCGCGACGAGACAGAGCCGCACGTGTTTTTTCGGCCAACGCCTCCAATCTGGAAAGTGTTATCACCGGAACCGCTGGAACCAGTGGTTGTCCAGATATCGGATTGAGCAATATGGTCTCCGCAGAGCCTGTGACACCAGGGGTCTGGAGTGGTTCACGAAGCCCAACCTCAACCTTGAGTGTCTCCTCCCGTCTACTGACAAGAGATTCATATCCGACGACCGCGCTGTACTGCGTCGATCTATTCGCTCCTTTAAAAGGCGTAACGAGATGAAGGGCCTCAACCTCATTCTCGATGTTCTCAATTTCCTGTCTCAGTGGTTCAACAGCGCGGCTTCGCTCTCCACGGGCGGAATCGATCGGCATCGGAAAGAGAAAGTCGAGGTCCTCGCTCATGCGATAGAAGCGAAAATGGACCTTGGCCAGGCAGGTCCCTCCCCTGAACACGAGCTCCTCATTGTGTGCCAGGTATTGCAGCAGGACAGTTGCGAAATAGTCTTTTTCGATGAGTCTCGGGAGAAAGGCGGTCTCGGCTGCTGTGAAATTGACAGCCTCCCGGAAAAGGTCGGGATCCTTGTGAAGTTGGATCGGCGCAGGCATGGAATCAGTCATTATCTACAACTCCCCAGCGTCTATTAATGGTCCCTCGCTTCGGTCGCGCAGGAATCCACGGAATAAAGGCCGATGAGGAAGGCAGCATTCCATCCATTTTTAGTAATAATCCTTCTTCTACGCTCTCTCTTTCAAGAAGTGCTCCAATACGTCGGACCGTACTCACATTCCCATAGCGCACAGCTACACGGATGAACTGTTCAACATTGAATTGATCAGTCCTCAGTTCATTCCTGATCCAGGTATACGCCCTGGGCAGGCTGTTGAACCGTGACCAGTCGTATACTGCATCCACTAATGTGCGAAGACGTGAAGAATACACCGCCTTCTCCCCT
>JALGVQ010000144.1 GCA_025774615.1 bacterium | reverse complement strand
GTGAACCGGGCGTACAGCTCAACCTGGTTCTCCTGCTCATTCCATATCGCTTCATGCTCCACGGTGTCGAGATCGACACCACTGCCGAGTTCCCGGTTCATCCGGACGAAGAGATTCTTCATGAACTCGGCGGTGACACCCCGTTCGTCGTTGTAGGCGTGTTCTATGATCCCGGCCTCCTTGACCAGATCGACACCGAGGAGGAAGAAATCCCCCGGCACCAGATATCCTGTCAGTTCAGCCAGGAACCGATCGAACTCCTCCGGATCGAGATTGCCGATCGTGCTGCCAAGAAAAAGAACCATGGAAGGTGAGAGCGCACCGACCAGAGGAAAAGCCTCCTCATAGGTGCTGTTTACTGCTACCAGCTGAGCATTGTCGTGGCGCTCGTTGATCGCCACCAGGGCTGATCTGAGGGCGCTTGCGCTCACGTCGACCGGAATGTAGGGCACAGTTCCATCACGCTCGAGCCATGCCTGCAACAGCAGGTCGGTCTTGACCGAATTACCCGATCCGAGCTCGATGAGGGTGACCGGACCTGTCAGATCACGGATCTCACGACTGTATCGTTCGAGGATGGAGCGCTCGGTCCTGGTCAGATAGTACTCATCCAGGTCACATATCTGCTCGAAGAGTTCACATCCACGCGCATCGTAGAGGAACCGGCATTCGAGGCGGGGTGGATCGTGTTGGAGCCCGTCGACTGTCGAGCGGGCAAAATCATGGAGCGGATCAGATTCGATCCGGGAGCGGAGGAGAACAAGTTCATCCTGATCGACGGCTTCCTGCGCCTGAAGGCAGAGATCGGCAGGCTTCTGGAACGCGGATGTTCGCACGTCAATTCCCTCTAAACTGATGGTTCACTTCCACCTTAGCGGATTCAGCATGAAAGCCCCAGACTATTCAGGAGTCCAACCTACTCTGGAGATACGATTCAAAACTCTCCGCCGGAATACCGGTGAGCCTCTCTACACCATCACTCTCCACATCGAGCAGTCCCTTCCGGATCGTGTGATAGAGGGTCAGGAGAGCATGGGTCAACCACTCCGACTCACCCTCTGCCATACAGACATCGATGTAGTCCTGGTCGGACGCGTTCCGGTCGGTGACCGGTTTGCCGGTGATCCGACTGACGACATCGCAGAGATCCGCGGTAGTGAGGGACTGCGGTCCGGTGAGATGATAGACCTGTCCCTCATGCCCGTCGGTTGTCAGCGCGGCGGCTCCTGCCCGGGCGATATCGTCCCGGCTGATGTAACTGCACCGGCCCTCCCCGGTCGGGTAGGGGATTGTACCCATCTCGATGATGTTCGGGACCCAGTCGGCGATCGGGTCCATGTAGAGCGAGTTCCTCAGGATCGTCCAGTCGAGTCCACTGGTCCGGATGGCCGACTCGGCGTAAACAAGGAAAGGTGTCACCAGGAAGGGTGAGTCGACCGTCACCGGAACCAGTCCGTAATGGATGATATGCCCCACACCCGCCTGTCGGGCCGCCTCGATCACGTTCTCATACTGGCGGACGCGATCGAGCGAGGGCGCGATGGAGGGCACCAGCAATACCCGCTCGACCCCCTCGAAGGCCGCCTCCAGCGTTTCCGGTTGCTCATAGTCGGCCGGGCGGACTACGACCCCTTTTTCAGCCCACGCTGCCATCTTCTCCGGTGTCCGCACACAGACGACCAGTCGGTCCGGTGGAAAACCCTGTTCGATAACCGCCGCAACCGTCCTGCTTCCCAATTCACCGCTGGCGGCTGTTATCGCGATCATCACATACCTCCCGAAGGTTACGTAACTGACCATAAGTGCTGCTCCCCGGGCGATCCATTACCGGGAACTGTATCAGCCTGAAGGGGAATAGGGAAAGAGGGGTGGGTAGAGCTGCACGTTGCCGTCGTAGAACTGGATCCCGCGGATCGTCACCCGCCCACTCGATCCCGGCCGGAATGAGAACCGCCAGGTCGCCGAGGTCCGGGCGGGAAAGGTCACCCAGTCATCGGAACTCGAGAGATCCCTCCCGGCCAGTTCGACGAAATCTCCGTTCAACTGTACTTCCACCCTGACAGCTTCCACCGGATTCGTCCCACCCTGATGTTGCGAGTGGATCGAGATCCAGTCGAGAGTTTCCACCACGGGGAACTCGACCGTCAAAGACACCCATCCGGAATTACCGGCATCCCCCGACACCCACATGGTCTGATCGTTGAAAGTGTTCACTGCCCAGATGCTCCTGTTCACCGCATTCTCAGGTACGGTGCCCTCGCTGCTGCCGCTGGCGCTGGTGGCGGTCACCCGGTAATCGGGCTGACCGGGCAGAGAGATCGGCGGGTAGAGCACGATGAACGAGGCCGGGAGAGCATACCCGGCAGGTACATCGACGACGGGATCGAAGATGAGATCGGGAAAGACCAGGGTGTTCAACGCCAGCGCTCTCAGATCTTCAGGCGCGAGGACGCCCGGTTCCTCAGGGGGAGTGAAGCCGGTCCACCAGTGATCGGTGTTGTAAGACATGAGCGAGATATGAGTCTCCATATCGAATCCATAGACATCCGAGTGCGGCAGGCCGAAGGCGTGACCCAGTTCGTGCTGCAGCGTGCTCTGGAAGACTGAATCACCATCGAGGAGAAAGCTGGAGAGCTCCACATACCCGCCGCCGGTGTTCAGGCCGGCGTTGATCGGGATGCCGCCGCCCACTGGCCACTGATCGACAGAATTCATGACGACGACAAGGAGTACATAGTTACAGCGATGCCGGTCGGTACCCAGGTGATCGAGGAGCTCAGCGACAATATGGTTCTCGGGGGCAACTCCCTCCATCCGGGCACGATAGAACAGGAGGTCGTGTTCAGCCTGATACTTCAGTGCACCTCCCGATCTGATCTGAAAGGTATCACGGTTCTTCAGGAGCACCTCATATCGCTCCCGCGCGATCTCGAGATGAGCGATCAGGTCTGACTCCATCCCTGAGTCGGGAGGGTCCTGATCGGTGGGGATGAAGAAGATCGGGTAGATCTCGATCGTGCGATCGAGCGCAGGAGGGTCATTTTGAGATGGTCCCGTGGGGGAATCTTTCGCGCATGCCAGGAGAAGGAAGCCCGCCAGTGTGATCCCGCACAGCAGGGAGGGCAGAAATCCTGCTTGATGCCGGTGACCTCGTTGCCCTGTCGACTCTGGAATCATTCCTGATACCCTCCCTGATGCTCTCCCTGATGCTCTCCCTGATACCCTCCCGCTCCTCAACAGTTTCCCCGGCACACGATCAGTATGGCAAACAGAATCAAGAGATATCTGGCATCATCACGGCGGTTCAGGGGGTACGCAGAGCCTCGATGAACGAAGCGTCCACCCACCATATGTTCATATTTCCATTCCAGGAAGAAGCATGTCCCCTCACGATCGCGTCTAGGGTCAGAACACCATCCTCCGTGAACCGGTCCGGATCGAAATCGCTGCGCGCGAAGAAGAAGAACCTGCCGTCGGGTGAGAGGGATGCCGAGGTCGCTGCAGCTCCCGCCTGGTTCACACGATCCCCCAGATTAACCGGGTCACTCCAGGAATCGTCACTGTTCCTGAAACTCACCCAGTAGTCGACCGTCCCGATCGAACCTTCCCGTTCCATGCAGAAGAGGAGGAACCGCTCATCCCTGTCGATGAAAGCATTATACGGCGACCCGTCCCGATTCCAGTCGGCTCCGATCAATTCCGGTTCAGCAAACCCATTCCCATCAGGCCGGGCTCGATAAATCGAGGCCAGTGTTTCACCCCGGATCGTACGCGAAAAATAGAGTGTGCCGTCTCGGGTCAGGGATGGAAAGAATTCGTTCTCATCTGAATTCACCGGGGGTGGAAGGATCTCGGGATCTGACCACCCGTCCACAGTACGGTCAGCGAACCAGATGTTCTGGAACCCCCATGAACCTGTCTGGAATTCATCTTCTCTCCCGACAGGCGGACGGTTCGAAAGGAAATATATCCGGTTGCCGTCTTCCGAGAGCGCCGGTTCGATGCTCATATACCGGGTGTCAGTGGAAAATCGGGTCAGCCGCGGTTCACTCCAGCGATCCCCTGCCCGTTCCGCCACGGCGATGCCGTACCAGGAGTTTGCGAAAACACCGAAGTAGATCTCATCACCATCAGCCGTGAGGACCAGGTCCCGGTTATACAGAGGAGTGGATACCAGGCCGGGCGCGAAGAGCGCAGGAGTATCCCCTGGAAGATCCTGCCCCAGATATGAACCGGTCAGATGGGTGGACTCGCCTGAACCGCTGCATCCTCCCAGGATGATCAGGAGCAGGAATCCCGGGCTGATCCGTCTGACGGTTGATACGATGCGATCCATTTCTGGTATCTCCCTTCCCTGCCAACTCAAGCTCGGCACCTGTCGTGAATACCTGCTGGAAATACTCCGGCTGGATGACGAAAGCTGACCCGGATACGTTACCCTCTCTCTTACTGTTGAATTGCTTCCCAATATGATGCCGGGAAGGTACAATCTCAGTCAGTCACCTCAAGGAACTCACATCAGACGTCAATATATCACCTGCCTGTTCAAGGAGGTGTTCCCATCATGGACCTGCTCAATTATCCGATCGGCGAGGATGGAATTCCGGCACGGGAAGCAAGTATGGAACAGCTTCGCAATGAGTCGGAGAAGACAACTGATCCTGACACAAAACAGCGGCTGGAGGAGGTCGCTCACTGGAGAGCATTCTTCAACGAATTCCACAGCAAGATCGAGAATGGGCTCTCCGGCCAGATGGATGCTGACAATCTGGATATGGTTGTGAAGATTCTTGCCTGGGAATCCCAGTCGATCATCGAGAACATTCTGAAGGAAGGCAGATCGATACCGTTCTCCGATACTGTCTGATTGGTGTCTGAAGGAAAACGAATCACGATTCTACTGAATAATCACCCTGTTCCTGATCAGGCTGTGCCTGTCAGTTCGTCATAACTATTCACCAGCAGTTGGGAGATCTGTCATGAAGCGCCCCGCCACATTCTCACTCGCCCTGCTCCTTCTCCTCTCATCGGCCGCCCTCGGTCAGGATCGCATGGAACAGCAGTTCGAAGACGCACGGATCGCCTGGGATGAGGGCAGGTACATCCACTCGATGGAACTGATGGTGGATATCCTGGAAACACCCGGTGGTGACCGTCTCCTGCCAGCTATCGCCCTGCTGACCGGAGACCTCTTCCAGGTGACCGAGATCGCGACAGACGGGAGCCAGATCGACCTGAGCCCCGACGGGATGTTCTCCTCCCACGTGGTAACCATCGATGGCCGATCATTTACCCGGATAATCCCCCTGTTCACAGATCGTTCATACGTCGGGGGTGATAACGCGAGTGGCCTCGAGTTCTCCCCCGTCCACGGTCATGCGGCATACTTCAAGGTCGAGGAGACAGATGCAATCAGGCAGGCCCGTGAGGAACTTGCTTCGATTGATCGTACCGCTGATCGACAGGCATGGTTCACCGCTCAGCAAGCGGTCAGGGCACTGGAAGAGGAGAACCGGAAGGCATACATCTACAACTTCGGTGATTTTCTGGACGGTACCATGAGCGTGCTCGAGGAAGATGGTTTCCGGATCAGGTCTTTCTCGTTCTCATCCGATGGAGAACTGTTGTACGCCGTCACTTCTCAGGCAGGAAATGTATCCGGCACCGGGATCCATGTCTATCCGGTCGACATGAACAGTTCTCTGATCAAGCCTGAACTGCTGACCAGTGAAGATGGAACGATTTTAAATCTCATCCCGGTCAGGGGCGGCCGATACCTCGTCTATTCGGTCACGGTTCGGGGCGCTGCGCCGGCAGGAAGCCAGCGGCAGCAGGGCAGGAGCCCGGCGACCACTACCATCTGTCTGATGGACCTTCAGTCAGGGGATATCGAACGGTATTCGGGATCGGAAGCCGTCGTATCGGCTGACGGGTCGATGCTGGTGATCAACCGGGGCAGCAGGACCGTTGAAGGCCAGATCGAGAACTCATTGCGCGTAGAACCCCTCACTGGTGACGGTTACGAGAAGATGCTGACCACCTGGGGCGCGATCCGCTCACTGGCCATCTCACCAGACGGGAACAACCTCGCGTTCCAGATGATGCCCGACAAGGACTGGGAGGTATATGTGCTGCCTCTCACCGGAGGGGACATGGTCCGCGTGACACGGGATCTTCAGCACGATATCAATCCTGTATTCCTCGACGACCATACGCTCCTTGTCATCAGGGGGGAAGGCCGTCACCGGCGTTCGTACCTCTACGACCTCGAGTCTCTTTCACAGATCCGGCTCTTCCACAACAACACTGTCCGGACCTTCTGCCCTGAATATTCCTGGTCGCCGGACGCTGACGGCCGGCGCATCCTCATCAGCTCGGAACGGGACGGTGACACGATCTCCCCCGAGCGGGGCATCTACCTGGTCGACCGGGACCGGCCGGTGACAAAGGAAGAGGTACTCGAACGACTCCGCACGAACCTTGGATCGGAGCGGGCTCTTCTCAGGAAGAGCGAGCAGATGTTCGCCCCGATCTTCGAGGAGGTGGAAGAACATACCGCACAGGTCTCGATCACGAAGATCTATGATTACCAGAAGGCACTCTTCGACTTCGACACGAAATACATCGGGACACCAGGGAACCAGAAAGCCGCCGATTACATCTTCCAGACCCTGGAATCATTCGGATATGAACCTGAACTTCAGTGGTTCGAGGTTTCACCAAGAAGGGGCGGGACCGATACGATCCGGACGCCGAATGTGATCGCGGTACTGAGGGGAACAGAATACCCCGATATCCATTACCTGATGAGCAGTCACTTCGATTCGAACCAGCGGGGACCGGGCGCGGATGACAACAACACAGGGATCGCGGTACTGCTTGAGACCGCCCGCGTACTTGCCGACCATCCCCTGCCCTGTTCCATCATCTTCGCCGCGTTCACCGGTGAGGAGGCAGGCCTGCTGGGGAGCAGGGAGTTCGCGCGTCAGGCGACAGCCCGGGGACTCATTGTGAAGGCCGCTCTCAATAACGACATGATCGGCTGGTCGGGAGACCATCGTCTCGACAACACCATCCGGTTCTCCAACTATGGGATCCGCGATGTCCAGCACGCGGGAGCGATCCTCTTCTCCGACCTGATCACCTACGATGCCCACTACTACAAGAGCACCGACGCACACGCGCTATATGATGCCTTCGGTGATGTCATCGGTGGCCTCGGTTCCTACCACGTGCTGGGTAA
>JALGVQ010000143.1 GCA_025774615.1 bacterium | reverse complement strand
AGCAGTAGCAAGAGCCCGGGAGACCATCCCTCCTTCGATCCTGCCCCTGAGTGCTCCCATCAACTCTCCCATGAGGATCCGGTGACAGTGCGGATTGTCGAGGATCTCTTCCTGCCCTTCGATGATCGCCTCGATCTCGGCATCGAGATCCACTGATTCCGCTGAGAGGTCGGTGATGATCTCATCGATCGTGAGACCAGCGGCCATTCGGTCGAGGATCTCAGGGACATTCTCCTTCAGCGCACCGCCTCGGGATATCCTGTCGAGCAGCAGGTTCAGCGCTTCGGTGGAGAAGGTGATACCTCTCCTGCGACGGAAGTCGACCACGTTGCTCCCCACCACGTTGAACACCACAGCCGGATCGAGCTCCAGTTCCTCGATGCCGTAGATGAAGGAGTCGAAGTACTCCTCGATCTTCCAGATGTCGTGCAGGGAGATCCCGCTCATTCCGGAGATCCGTTCCACTCTGGCTTCGATCACTTCGGGGAGGGTGGAGCGGCATGCCTCGATCCGTTCCTGTGTCATGATGACCGGCGGGATGTCGGTCTCGGGATACATCCGCGCCTCTCCGGGCAGGGGGCGCATGTACTGGGTACCGCCCACACCCTTTGACCGCCGCGATTCCTTCGGGACGCCGTCCCAGCAGGCAGGTATCCGCTCATACAGCTTGTCGAGCGCCAGTGGCACGACCTCTGGTCGGGAGGCGAAGAGGATGAACGCGTCCTGCTCCTGCAGTCCGAGTACATCGGTGAGCGTTCCGAGTTCGGTGGGAGATATCCCGTACTTCCCGACATTCTCGTCGGAGTGGATGACCCCCCTGATCCCGAGGGTGAGAAGCTGATCTTTGAACTCGGTGGCCAGTCGCATGCCGTGGTAGAGTTCCCTGGCGGGGAATCCGCGCATGGAGGGGACCGAGATCGCGATCACCTCACCGCCGTGGTCGATGAGGGAACGGAGGATGCCCGATCCGGTCGAGCGGAAGAGATCGGTAACGGTATGGGTTCTCTTCTGCAGCCCGGCCCGATCGATCCTCGAAGAGAGCGTGCTCAGCTCCTGCCCGATCTCCCAGAGCGCCTTCTGGCGGCGGGCTTCGTTCTCCATGATGAGTGGGATCATCCGGTGTTTCTGCACACCCTTGATCTCGATGCGGGTGCCGTATTTCGTCGAGACGTTCACATCCTGACGGATACTGCCGATCCCGCGCCGCACGTTGAGAGACCGGATGATATGTCCCAGTTTGTCGGACACTTCACCCGCCTGACGGGGAGATTTGAAAACCGGGCCGGTCACGATCTCGAGCAGGGGGATGCCGAGCCGGTCGAGCCGGTAGTGCACACTCCGCTCGTCCACTTCCATTATCCGGGCGGCGTCCTCCTCCAGGCAGAAGTAGTGCAGGATCACATCACCTTCGTTCGTCTCCACTACACCGTCTGTGCCGACCAGCATGGTGCGCTGGAATCCGGCCGTGTTACTGCCGTCGATCACGGTCTTGCGCATCACCTGGATCTCGTCGACGACGCGGGCGTTGAGCAGCAGGCTTGCCTGAAGCACGACCTCAAGAGCTACCTGATTGACCGGGTGGGGGGGCTCCTCGTCCAGTTCAACCAGGCAGACACGGTCGAAGTAGCTTTCGTAGTGGAAGGTCCGTTTTCGATGCGCCTCGTGCAGGGCCGCGGGATCATACTCTCCCAGCTCGGAGGCTACCGCGTGCAGGCGCCGTTCTGTTGTTTCATCGGGAGTGTCCTTCACTATCCGCGGCTCGCACTCGCAGAAGAGTTTGCGGGTACCGATCTGCTGGTGGATCTCGATCCCGCCGAGGAAGCCAATCTCATGATAGTCGAGGGGCTCTGCGGCGATGCGGTTCATTCGTTCCCTGTGTTCCAATCCTTCGCGGTTTTCCGATCGTCGCGGGGGAGCTGGTAGTAGAAGACGTTCGACGTGGTCCGCTCAGCGATCTCACCGGCGTAATTGGTGACCATCATCTCGGCGGCCTCCTTCGGATCGGTTGTCTGCCCGAGGACCCACTTGAGCTTCACCAGCGCGACTTCGCTCATCATGTCTTCGCCGGGGACAACGCCCGCGCTCTGCAGATACCGCCCGGTGGAGTAGACATTCATGCTGACCCGGCCGAAGAGAGAGGCCGATGTCATGACCACGGTGCCGCCGTTCTCGACGAACTCGGTGATCGCCTTCAGTATCTCTGAATGGTGCACCGTGTACTCATCGAGCACGTTCAGCGGAACATGACCCAGCCCGGTCCCCTCAAAGACGATCCCGCGGTACCCGGTTTCGGTAAGGAACCTGATGATCTCCGGCTGGAAGCCGGGATATGATTTCACGAGCGCCACCTTCTCCTCGAACTCGAAGAAGAATTCCGGCTTACGGTCAAGGTCCCTGCGTGCGTGGTCATCTCTCAACCAGGCAACCCGGCCGTCCTGCCAGACACGGGCAAAGGGGACCTGGTTGATGCTCCGGAACGAATCGCGCCGGGAGGCGTGCATCTTCTTGACCTTGGTACCCTCATGGATGAAGCAGGCGTCGTCCTCCATCGATTCGTGCATGCAGAGACCCACGCCGGCGAAGTCGGCAGTCGTGGCGAACCGTGCCGCGGACATCAGGTTCATCTTGGCGTCGCTCGACCCCCGGTCACTCGAGCGCTGTGAACCGACGAATATCGCCGGTACCGGCAATTTCTGGGCGATGAAGGAGAGGGCGGCCGATGAGATATGCATGGTGTCGGTGCCGTGGGTGATCACGACGCCGCTGGTGCCAAGCTCGAGTTCCTTCTCTATCCCCCTGGCCAGGCTGACGACGTGCTCGTACTCGATATCCTCGGAGAACATGTTGGAGACGAGGTAGGCCCGGAAGTTCCCGATTTCCTCCAGTTCGGGGAAGAGTTCGAGGATCTCTTCCGGGGTGAATGCGGGCACGACACCACCGGTCTTGTAATCGACGCGGCTGGCAATGGTGCCGCCGGTGTGGAGGATCGAGAATGTGGGCATCGACTCATCAGAGACCGGTTCGCGGCCCTTGTAGATCCCCACATCCTGGCTTGCTTCGAGGTTCTCTATCGTCTCGGTGCCGGTGATCCTGATCCCGACGTTGTAACCGTTGACCAGCTTCATGACGATGTGGTAGTCGTCACCGAGCTCGGTCCGCGGCATGATGATCCCTTCATAGGGACCATGCGGTGTCTGGAGGATGATCCGGTCTCCGACATCGACGCCATACCGGTTGAGGAGTTCTCTCGAGGTGCCTTCGTATGCCACCCTGTCAGCGCCTTTTCAACAGTGGGATTGAAGCGTTCCCTACCATAATGGTAGAACAGCCAGCACCGAATATAGTGCCTGTGCTGACCGGGAGCGACGAGGATGTATCAAACTGCGCAAAGAGGCGCCGGGGTGAGGTGAGACAGATCAGAACAGGCATTGGAATGATCATCACCCTCATCGTACTGGGGGGATGCAGCCGGTCTCCCACCGGTCCGGGTGGGGGGGGCTGGACCTTCGAACCTGTCGCCAATGGCGATCAGGTCGGCCTGCACAGTTCTCTGACCACCACCTCGGACGGATCTGTGCACATCCTCTACCATGATGCGAAGGATCTCACGCTCCATCATGCCCGCCGGGTCGCGCCGGGGAAGTGGGAGCGGGTCCAGGTGGATACGATCGGGTGGAAGGGTGAGGATGTGGTTATCAGCCGCGGTGCCGGTGATACCCTTCACGTGGCGTACCAGGACATGTTCGTGGATAATCTGCGGTATGCCAGTTTCGACGGTACCAGCTGGGCGTACGAACGCATCGATCCATTCCGTTCCGCCGGTGAGGAACCGATCATCGATCCCCGGGGTGACGGGATCCATCTGCTGGAGCTGAAGAGCGACCGGAACAATATCAATTACTGGCATGGCGGGCTCGGAAACTGGACCCTTCTGAGTGACATCCATGTGAACAGCCCCCGGTCGTCTCTGGCACTGGCCCACGGCCCGACCGGCCACGCTGTCGCGGTCTTTGCGACCCAGACCACCTATTACGGCCGTTCGATCCACAAATACGATCTTCTGCTCTTCACCGCCGCCGATCCCGCGGGACAATGGACAAAGACCGTCCTCGTCACTGATCTTCTCAGAAGCGACTATTCCTTCCAGTCACTGGCGATGGATTACGATCAGGCGGGTCAGAGGCACATCCTCTACCGGCTGGGCAACGGTGACCTGATAGATCTGGCAGGCGGGCGGATCGCCCGGGGTGTCGTGGCAGGTCGGATACGGATCAAAAGGGGACCGGGTGGCGAGTTGTGGGTGCTCTATCCCTTCAAGGAGGGCCTTGGGATATCGCGTCTGTACACGGATGGATGGCGGAGGGAGACATCGATCAGTGATCTCAACTCCTTCGGTAAGTGGTCGATGCATATCGACGAGAATGGTACGATCCATGTCAGTATATACAGTCATGCCGAGCGGCGACTCTGGTACGGCCGGTGGGAGCCTGGAGCATGAGTCGGACACCGGGTATGACGATGGTGATCGCGCTCACTGCCCTGCTGCACCAGGGTCCGGTCGTCTCAGCCCAGGTCGGTTATGTCGAGCAGGTCATGGTTCTGCCGGTGAACGTCCCGGCCGGACGGGATGCTCTCGCTGACCGGTTGACCGGTGAACTCCGATCGGGAGTCCGGCTCTCGATTCGACAGCGTCTCTCCACTCTGGAAGAAGTGACACGCCAGCTGGGGCGCCGTTCTCCCCGTAGTGTATTGAGCAGTGTTTCACAACTGCTTGAATTCTCTGAACTCGGAGGCACTTCATTCATCATCGGTGGGGTGGCACATACGCTCGATGATGGCCGCATCGAAGTATCGGTCATGCTCTTCAGTCGGGAGGAGAAGGCGATCCATGCCGTTGAGTCGGCGATCTTTTCCAATGAGGAGGCGGCGATTGCCGGTATCAGGATCCTGGCATCCGAAGTGACCCATCCACGGAATTACGCGCCCGCGGATACCGCTTTCTTTTACTCCCTCATCTTTCCGGGAATGGGCCAACTGAATCAGGGGGAACCACTGCACGCCGCACTCAGCGCGGGCGTTGTTCTGGCGGCGATCCTCTATGGGACCACCACCCCGTCTCCCGACCAGTTCCGTCTCGACTGGGACAGCTATCAGGCGGTCCAGGTCTGGGGAACCAATGAGTATCGGTTCATGATCCACGAAACAGAAGTTTCCGAAGAGGAGTTCTACACCAGGTTGAGTGCAGACCGGATCAGGAATATCAGGGCGATCGACCAGCGCCGCGCGGTTGAGAAACGGCAGAAGCGGGCCGGTTACCTCCTGGCAGGGGCATATATCTTCAACCTCTTCGACACACTGGTCCTCACCCGCCGGAAGGTGAACACCGGACCTTTTTTCATGAGCCTGGAAGCAGTCTCCGACTCGGGGACCGAGCCCCGATTGCAGGTGCGGCTGGGAATACGGTTCCGCTGATATTCCTCTCCCTGGTCTCGGTAACGAGACCCGCAGCCTGCAGATCCTTCAGATAGGTTACGACCGCCGCGAGGGGCACCACTCCATACGCTGAACTGACCGCATACCAGATATCGAGCGCGCTGCGGCCGCCGTTGATGTAGTTCACGATCTCGAACCTCAGAGTCGAGTTTCCCCAGAGTGATCGTCCCTCGCCCTCCTGATACCAGAGCCTGCGGGCTGTCGGCAGGTGGTCGAGAAACCAGTCGTCGGTGATCGGTCCCCGTGTCGATCGTTGCAGGATCAAGCCCGTTGCTTCCTCACGCTCCGGCAGGCGCGCGATCGGCAGTAACTGCGGGATGTTGGTAATCCCCCGTTCGCCGGTGATCCGTTCCATCTCGGTTTCCATCACGCGGTCCCGCAGGACGGTTCCCACTGCCTCGAGCTGGGCGTGCGCCCGGGTGACGGCCATGCGGAACGCGACGGTTGCAGCTGAGTCGATCCCGACCGGGGCAAGCCGCATCAGGGTGGAGATGGCGCGCATCTCCCTGTCGAGCTGGGCGCCGAGCATGATGCCGGCGTCCCGGATCAGGAGCGCCAGGTTCACATCCTCCATCTGTCGATCCATGGTCTCGAGCATATCGACGACTATCCGCTGATCGAGACGGAGCCGTTCGAGGGCACTCGCCACCTGCACCTCCAGGAGGTCGTCTGTTTCTGACGGATTGAGCGTGGCCAGTGACCAGGCAGTGGCGGTGGCGATCAGTTCTGAACGCTTCAGGGTGGTGGGATCGACCCGGTCGGGTGTGTCCTCGCTGGAGTGGTAGTAGGGGTCGGGCCAGGTGTTGAGCATGATCGACGGAACACCGATCGCCCCGTCGATGAACATATAGTGATCCGATCCGGCAGAGTAGGGTCTCACCCGGTAGTTGAGCGGCGCGCTGCTTCCCCGCGGTTCATGGATCGCTGTATCGCCGACCCATTCGGCTGCGGCCGCTATCACCCGGTCAAGGACCGAAGAGGTCGAAGCGGGGTTCTGGATCACCTGCAGGACACTCAGATCGGCCGGTGTGCCGACCATGTCGAGATTGATGCCGAAACAGGTTCGCTCACCAACCTCCGGGTGGGCGTCGAGCCACGCCGCTGTCCCGTGCATCTCCGCGATCCAGAGGAATCTGATCGTCCGGTCGGGCCGGGGGAGCCGGCCGTCCGAGATCATGTTCTGCAGGGCGCGAGCGATGTCAAGAAGGGCTGCCGAGCCGGAGGCATTGTCGTTGGCGCTCGGTTTCGGGTGGTCGAGGTGCGCCATCAGGATGATCTCCTGATGCGGGTATCTCCCCCCGGTTATGGTGGCGGTGACGCCGTCGAGCGTGCCCTCCTGCAGGATGCCGTTGGTGATCGTGGCGTGGAGACGGACCTCTTCACCTCCGGCAAGCATCTCTTTCAACTCGCGCGCGAGACGGAAGCTGATGTTGAATCCCCAGCGGATCCGTTCCCGTTCGCCCGCCTTCGGCCACATCCCCGTGTATCTGACCTGGTCGGGCAGATCCGGATTATCGTTCCAGCAGACCACTCCGAGAGCGCCGTGCCGCAGTACCGCGAGCCGGTGCACGTTACCGCCGTACCCGCTTGCCAGAACGTCGATCAGTACGCCCTCTTCATCGGCTGAAGTGGAGAGCGTGACGAGGGAGTTGGCGATCTCACTGAAGCGGGCCAGTCGTTTCCGCTGAGGGGAGACCATCCACAGTTCGGCTTCATCAATGGTCCAGGGCACGGGAGAGAGCTGAGTCAGATATGACCGCCGACCGTCGGATGGGAACGATTCGATGACCGCGTCATCAAGACCGTACGCCTGCAGCTGTGCCAGCACGTATTCAGCCGATTCACGCATCATCGGAGAGGCCTGGATCCGGTGGAATTGAGCGATCTCCCGGACATGGTGCCATGCGATTTCACCGGAGAGTTCCCCGATGAGAAGTTGACCGGATGTGCTGCCCAGCGGGAGTCCGCGGCTGATGTTCCGGTTTCCGGTCTGGGCGACCGATCGTGCAGGCAGGAGCACCGATATGACGAGCAGCAACGCCGGCAGGAACATTCTCCGGGTGGCTGG
>JALGVQ010000142.1 GCA_025774615.1 bacterium | reverse complement strand
TGCGGGATCACACTCCTCACATCGGGAACTTCTTCAAGGATCCGATCGATATCCTCCATGACCAGGTGATCGTCGTGAAGGCGGCGGATCCAGCGGCCCTCGTCATCCCGGTAATAGCGTTGTGGATTGGAGAGGAAGATGAGACTGGAACCGCCCAGGCGGTCGAGCTGTTCGGTGACAGAGGACCGCAGACCTTCGGCAAGCGCAACGATACCAGTGACCGAAGCCACCCCGATGAGCAGTCCGAGCAGGGTGAGGAATGATCGCATCTTGTTGGCCTGCAGCTGACTGAGGCCCACCCGGATTGGTTCGAAGATATTCATGCGGATCCTCTACTCCTGTCAGAAACGGATCCCTACAGGACCGCCAACGGCGTTTTCTTCAGTCCCACGTCCCGAGCGCTGATCCCACTCGGTC
Source organism: bacterium (assembly GCA_025774615.1). GTDB lineage: Bacteria > Blakebacterota > Blakebacteria > Blakebacterales > Blakebacteraceae > Blakebacterum. The sequence continues at coordinate 6,945 of JALGVQ010000142.1, read as the reverse complement.
CGGGCGTCGGAATGGACTTCATCGCCCTCTTCGAGGCCTTCGAGGATCTCGATCCGGGTATTGCTCTCGAGGCCGGTCACCACCTCCCGCTCCACCCATTCCTCCCCTTCCTTCACATACACCAGCCGACGTTCGATGAGGTCTGTCTCCTCACCGTCCTCATCCAGCTGGAAGACTTCGGCGACTGCTTCGATCGGCAGGTAGAGCGTATCCTCGACCCTGTCGATGATGACGTCGACATCGGCAGTCATACCGTGCCGTAGTTCCCGAAAGGCGCCGATCACTTCAACCTCGGCCTCGAAACTCACTACCGCAGAACCCTGACCGATTCCGCCTGTGGGCGCCACACGTCGGAGCACACCGGGGAATGCCCTGCCCGGGAGAGCATCGACCGTGATCTCGGCTTCCAGCCCCGCCCGCGCATCCCCGATGTCGATCTCAGAGATCTGTACTTTGACAATAAGCCGGTTGGGATCGCCCACCTTGAAAAGGATCGTCCCCATGTTGGTAGCCACCGCCGAGATCACCAGTTCCCCCTCCTCGACCGGACGGTCGGTGACGATCCCGTCCATCGGTGAGACGATCTCGTAGTCCTCCAGGAGGAAGGAGTCCTGCACCGCCTGAACGGCCCGGGCCTGAGCCCGCACCTCCCGTTCGAGGATCTGCAGTTCGAGACGCTGCTGGGAAAGCCGGTTCACGGCCAGTACGTAGAGGTACTCGGCCCGGTTGATCTCCTCCTGGGCCACGATACCTTCCGCGTGGTTGATCCGTTTCTGCTCCAGCAGCCGGCGTTGCTCGGCGAGTTCCATCTCAGCCAGGGTCACCGAGGCCCGCTTCCCGGAGAGCTGGAGCGCTTTGTTGGGATCGGGTTCGATGACCGCCAGCAGATCGCCCGCCGAGACGCTGTCCCCCACATCGGCAAAGAGCCTCATGATCCTGCCGGCGACCTGGGATTTGATCTCCACCGTCCGGTCCATCTCGATCGTGCCGCTCTCGGCCAGTCTACGTACGATGGTTCCGCGCTCAACCGGCTGAGGTTCGATCGGCACCTCATGGTCACCGTTTCCCCTGACCATGTTCGCCCCGACAGCAACTGCCAGGATCAGGGTGATGAGTAATATCCAGCGCTTGCGTTTCTTTCGTTTCTTCGGCATCAGACAACCTCTGAAAGTGGTAACCCTGCGATTGAACCCGGGCAGATCTTCATACGATAACTGTATACGGCGATACGACCACCCTTGTTACTGTGCAACCACACCGCCAGTGCTGCGGAGCCATCGGTCAAGCAACGGATTTCTGACTCAGGACACCAGTTGTACGATCTCCCTCAGTTCTGTTATCACACGACAGTCGACCGACCCATAGGCACCGATCGGGTCGTAGAGTATCCCCTCTACACCGGCGTTGCGCGCCCCGATAACATCAACACTATAGTAGTCACCAACATGGATCATCTCGTCTGCCTCAAGACCGAGCTGGTCGAGAGCATATCTGAATATTCCCGGATCGGGTTTCGCGATCCTGATCGCATGAGAATCCACCATCACGTCGAAATAACCGGTCCAGCCCTGGTACTCGACCATCGACTCGAGTCGACCGTCATTGTTCGATACACACGCCACCTTCATCCCGGTGTCCATCAGTGCCTTCAGTGTCTCTTCCGCGCCAGGAGCAGGAACGGTCCAGAGCCCGACCCCATCGAGATGCTCGCGATAGAGCCTCCTGAGGAGTGTATCGATCGCGTCATCTTCGACACCCAGCCCTGAGAAGAAACGCCGGAAATACTGCTCCCAGAGAGTGTCATCCATCCCCTCGCGACCTTCATCGAGGATCATGCCATCGAACCAGGAACGCAGCGCCGCTTCCCTCTTCTGCAGATCGATCTCTTCTACCTCTGCACCCGCATCGGCCACGATCGACTGATACCACTCATAGCGGGGGAAGAGAAGAGTATGTCCCAGATCGAATGAAACGACTCGTATTCCCATTGCGCTCAGCTCCCAGGTAGTGACTGCCACGACCGGCTGTACGTTCCCGATTGCCGTGACCCGCAAGGTAGCCGGGGAGCGGTGGATGGGCTACATTGTTCAGGATGAAACAATCAGGACAGCAACAGCAATCGGGAGTCCATCTCCCCCGCGATCTGGTCACCTTCGCCGAGGAGGCAGCGCGCGAGTGCGGGAGCCTTCTGCTGGAGGCATGGAGACAGCCGAAACGGGGGTATGAAGAAAAAGCTCCCGGGGACCTGGTCTCCGAGACCGATCGCGCATCGGAGGAACTGGCTCGCTCGATCCTGCTCGCCCACACACCCGATGCCCATTTTCTGGCCGAGGAGAGTTCCGACACCCGCTCCGGTCCTTCAGGTGATGACCGGCTGACCTGGATCGTCGACCCGCTCGACGGCACCACCAATTTCCTGCACCGCTTTCCTGTCTTCGCGGTATCGATCGCCGCCGCCCGGGGGAGAGAGCTGCTTGCCGGCGTCGTCTACATCCCCGTGACCGATGAGTGTTTCAGTGCGGGAGAGGGACTCGGTGCCTTCCTCAACGGGCAACCGATCTCCGTTTCCCCCGAGAACGATCTCAACCATGGACTGCTCGCCACCGGATGGCCTTTCCGCAGGAAGGAGATCCTCGAGTCATACTTCGAAATTTTCACCCGTGTGTTACGGGCAGCTCAGGGGGTCAGGCGGGCCGGAGCGGCGGCCGTCGATCTTGCCTACACATCCGCGGGACGCCTTGAGGGATTCTGGGAATACGGGTTGAGTATCTGGGACATTGCCGCGGGTGCGCTGCTGGTGAGAGAGGCCGGCGGTGCGGTCAGTGATTTCGGCGGCGGGGAGCAGTGGTGGACTTCAGGTGATATCGTGGCGACGAATGGAGCAATCCATGACGAACTGCTGACAACCGTCGCCACACCGAACGGGATCTCCGATCTCGAGATCCATACTATCGATTAGTTCCCGAATCCCTCGGGAATGTCCGGCATACCGTCCTGTTTGTTCTCTTCCTTCTTCGCAGACTTTTCATTCGTACTTTCAGCCTTTTCGGACGCCTCGCCCGTACCTTCGGCCGCTTCCTTCAGTATCGACTCGCCCTCTTCCAGCCCCTTCTTGAATTCCTTGATACCGAGCCCCATCCCCCGGGCCAGTTCGGGGATCTTCTTGGCTCCAAAGAGGAAAACAAGAATACCGACGATTATCATGATCTCGAGTGGTCCCAGACGCCCTAACACGTGGCCTCCTTCTACGCGATTCCAACCCCGAACGGGACATCGCGCGTGATGTTACGTTGTCCGCTGCATCATACCGCATTTTCACCATGGAGCGGTGTACCAAGGCAGACTACGTATGTAATCGTGGGCTGTCAACGGCTGGAGGAAGTCATCGCATCTGTCGGGGGGCCATCGAATTTCTTTACTTTATCGGGTCCTCTGCCTAGATTGTTGCATTCCAGAACCGTGACGAAGACCCTGACAATCGATAAAAATGACGCCGGACAGCGCGTCGACTCTTTCCTCCGGAAACTCCTTCCGGATGCGCCTCATGGTCTGGTCCAGAAGCTTATCAGGACCGGTCAGGTTCGTGTCGATGGTGGTCGGACCACACCTGACGGCAGGCTTGAGGCAGGGATGCGACTCGAGATACGAGACCGGCGCGCGGCAGAGGGCGTCCGGTCGTTTATTGAGCAGGAGAACGGAATGCTGAATCTGATCAAGCCCATATCGGATACACTCGAGATACTCTTCGAGGATGAGCATATCCTGGCCATCAACAAGCCTTCGGGGCTCCCCTCGCATGGCGGAAGCGGAGCGAAGGGTGACTCCGCGTTGTCGAGAGCCTGGACCCATCTTGGAACGGTCGGAAGAGGACACACATTCCGCCCGGCCCTTCCCCATCGTCTCGACATCGGCACCTCCGGTGTCCTGTTGGTCGCCAAAACTGCTGAAGCACTGCGGAGTCTTACTGCCCAGTTCCGGAATCGTGAAGTCTCAAAGCACTACCTCGCGCTCGTATCGGGTGTGATCCTCTCGAAATCGGGCACGATCAGACATCCCCTGAGGCGGGTCGATGCCCAGGCGGGCGACATGCCGAAGGTGGTCGTGGCGAAGCGGCGGGGACAGAGCGCTGAGAGCGAGTACGAAGTCAAGGAAACCTTCGAGATCGCCTCGCTGCTGCAGGTCATCCTGCACACCGGCCGGACCCATCAGATCAGAGCGCACTTCTCGGCCATCGGCCACCCTCTCGTCGGGGATGATCGGTATGGTTTCGTGGCTACCAATAAAGCTTTCAAAGACAAGTTCAACCTGGAGTGCCCTTTCCTCCACGCTGAGCGTCTTGTCATCCAGCATCCAAAAAAGAAAAGCAAGACTCTTGAGTTCGAGGCGTTGCTGCCGGAGATCCGGGAAGAGCTGTTGCAGACGATCCGTGACGGATGGCGCCCGCCGAAGTTACGAAAACAGAGATAAGACACAGATACATCCAGGCGCCTGCCGGAAGAACAGACAGCAGGCTCCGTCCTACCCGAAATGAAGGAGGACTCCGTGTCCCGTTCCGTCCGACTTCTCACCGTTACGCTGGTTCTCATCATGGTGCTCGCGGCCACGCCGCCGGCGGTCCAGGCACAGTTTCCGCTGGCCAAGTCGAGTACCGTGCTGGCGTTCGACGGCTACCACGATTACAAAGCATCGCTCGAGTTCATGGACTACTATGTCCAGACCTACCCCGAGATCTGCGAATCGTTCTCGATCGGACAATCGTATCTGGGGACCGAGGTCAAGGGCGTGATCATCACCAACCGGGCGACCGGTACTCATACCGACAAATCCGCCTACTGGGCGGACGGCAACCGGCATTCGAGTGAAGTGACCGGGGCCGAAGCGGTGCTCTACACCATCAAGTACCTGTGTGAGAACTATGGTACCGACCCGGTGGTCACGGAGATCGTCGATAACAAGGTCGCCTACCTCATACCGAAGATGAATCCCGATGGATCGGACCTCTACATGAACTCCCCGGAGAGTCTCCGCTCCACCGTCCGGCCATACGACACCGATGGTGACGGCCTGATGGATGAGGATCCGGCCGAAGATCTCGATGGCGACGGGTACAGCCGGCAGATGCGGTGGCAGGATCCGGAGGGGCAGTACGTACTGGATGACTCAGCCCCGAATGGCATGCGGATGCGCCGTGATGACGACACCGGTCCCTTCTACAACAGGACTTCAGAGGGGATCGACAACGACAAGGACGGCCGCTACAACGAGGATGGCACCGGCGGACTCGACCTCCACAGGAACTTCCCCTTCAACTGGCGTCCCAATCCCGAGGATGACGCCACCGGCCGAGGCCGCACCCAGCGCGGCGCCGGTGAGTACCCCCTCTCTGAGCCGGAAGTCCGGAACATCGTCGTCTTCCTGCTGCAGCACCCGAACATCAACACGGTCGAGACCTACGATACCACCGTGCCGATGCTCCTCCGGCCGCCCAGCATGGGTGACGACCGGTTGATGCACCCGTCCGATGAGGCGTGGTACCTGGAGTACGACCGGGTCGGCAGCCAGATCACCGGGTATGAGCGGACCGGGAGTGTCTTCCGTGACTACGGTGGCGGCAACCCCCTCTTCGGTCACAGCCCCGATTTCGGCTACTTCGCCTACGGTGTAATCTGGTATGGCGACGAACTATGGTCCGGCGGTCGGTACGACTTCGATGGAGATGGGGAAGTCACTGCTGAGGAGCGTCAGCGTCTTATCGACGAATCCCCCTTCCCCATCAATGACCAGCCGTGGACGAAGACGCAGCATCCCGATCTCGGCGAGGTCGAAGTAGGCGGTGCAAGCGGGAAATTCATCCGCAGCAATCCTCCTCCGAGACTGCTCGAGGACGAGATCGTGAAGAACGTCCTCTGGGCGGTGAAGAAGATGGAGTGGATGCCGCTGGCCCGGGTCTCAGGAACCTCGGTCAAGAAGGTCGAGGGGCTCGATGATGTCTTCCAGGTGACCGCCCGGTTCGTCAACGAAGGTCGTCTTCCCACGGCGCTGGATATTGCGAAGCAGATCCACATCGTCAGCGAGGATCAGGCAGTGCTCCGTCTCCCGGCCGGGATGAGCCTGGTTGATGAGGAAGGCAATCCCCGACGCCCCACGATGCGCGGTCGCGGACGGGGCGGCATGGGGATGAGCATGATGGGCGGCGGCGGACAGGACGCTCCCAGTGAGACGGTCAACCGGGTCAACATGGGCTGGCTCGACGGTTCGATGATGCGGGACTACGCCCCGATGCGGGAGGTGACCTGGTACGTGAAGGTGGGAGATGCCCGCCAGCGCACTATCACCGTCGGTATCGGTTCGACCCGCGGCGGTGTTCACTCCATGGAGATCGAACTGCCTCGGAGATAGCCCATTCCAATTGCGACCCTCCGCAGGTACCACAAAAGAAAGCGGGTCCGGTGATGGTGACCGGACCCGCTTTCTTTTTCTCCTGTAGAGTCGGCTACATAGTCAGTGTCAGAGCCAACTGGCAGACTCACATGTCATCCCCGTATCATGATCAGCAGCATCTTGAAGGGGGTGATCGCATGCAGGCCATGAGGGATGTCGGCGGGCATGAGGACAGTATCGCCCGGTGATGGCCTCACCGTCTCCTCGCCGATGGTGAGTTCGACCTCCCCATCCAGTATCTGGACGTATGCGTCGAATGGCGCCGAATGGGTACTCAGTTCCTCACCCGTATCGAAGGCGAAAACCGTCAGCGTTCCCTCTTTGCTCTTCTTGATGGTTCTGCTCACCACCGCTCCAGGGGCATACTCCACCAGGTCGGCCAGAACGACAGGTTCCGCGACCGGAATACCACCAGACTGCTTCTCTTTCTTACCCGGATCGCTGTGGTTCTGATCACTCATCACTCTCCCTCCCCCCAGTCCAGAAGCCTCCGCTCCCCTTCGA
>JALGVQ010000141.1 GCA_025774615.1 bacterium | reverse complement strand
ACCTTCATCGCCGAGAGAGAAGGGTGGGTGAGCGGTCTGACCGTGGAACGTGAAGCGGCCTGCTCACTCTACGCCAATGTGGACAATTCCGTTCTCAGTGGGGATTTTACACGACTGGGCCCTGAGGTCATGCTCTCCGGCATCGCGCTCTGTCTTACGGACGAGATCAGCGACCTGCTCGATGAGGATGACGAGAACATCTGTTAGTGGACACTGATCTGCCGGGTAATCATCGTTGCGGATACGTAGCGATCGGTGGCATTCCCAACGCGGGAAAATCGACCCTCCTCAATGCCCTTGTCGGCATGAAGCTCTCCATCATCACGCCCCGTCCACAGAGCACCAGGCGCAATGTCCTCGGAATCGTGACCGAAGAATCATATCAGGCCGTCCTCATGGATACTCCCGGCCTGCTCGATCCGGCTTACCGGCTTCAGAGCGCAATGAGAGCTCAGGCACTGAGCGCGATCAGGGGCTGCGATGTCCTCCTGCTGATGCTCGATGCCCGGAAGCATGATGAGCAGGCACTCGACGACCAGCTGGATACCGCTCTCGATGCGATAGATGAGCAGAGACCGGTCGTACTGGCTATCAACAAAGTCGACCTGGTCCCGAAAGAGGAACTCCTGCCCATCATGGAGTATTGTGCCGGCAAGTGGGGTTTCAATGCGCTCATCCCCATCAGCGCCCTCAGAAGCGATGGGCTGGAAACACTGATGCAGGAAATAGTGGCGCTCCTCCCTGTGGGTCCACCTCACTATCCGGATGATGTGATCACCGAACACCCTGAGAGATTCTTCGTGGCGGAACTGGTCAGGGAAGTGGTGTTCCACCGGTTCTCGAAGGAAATTCCATACGCGACCGCTACCCAGGTGGAGGAGTTCCGCCGGGGCGGGAAAAAAACCTATATCCGGGTGATCATCTATGTAGAGCGTCAATCGCAGAAACCGATCCTGCTGGGGAAGGGGGGGAAGTCCATCCGACAGATCGGACAGACCGCCCGGGTTTCGATCGAGAAATTCCTGGGGGAAGAGGTCTATCTCGATCTTCAGGTGAAGGTGCGGGAAGAGTGGCGTCACCGCGACACACATCTGCGCGACCTCGATCTCCTCTAGTCTGACGCCTTTTCCCTTTCGGGGTACCATTAGCCACTCTACATTAATTTGGTTGAAGTAGAGAACCTGCGGGAAGATCAAGGAAAGTCGATGTTACGTCCGAAAAAGCATATTACAAGACAGAAGATCAAAGAGGACAAGTTCGTCACACAGACCCTCAAAACGATCACATGGCTGAAGAAGAACCAGAGGATACTCACCTGGGCGGGTGTGGGAGTCGTTCTCGTCGGGATCATCCTCTGGGGATCCGTTTCGGCCCGAAGGGCCGCTGAAGAAGAGGCTTCCCTGCTTTCGCTCATGGGCGGCTATGCCCTTGAACAGCAGGATCTCCAGCAGGCCAGGACATTCCTGCTTCAGGCTGCCGAAGGATACGGCAGGGTTCCGAGCGCCGGCCGAGCCACGTTCATGCTCGGGCAGGTCTTCTTCAGGCTGGGAGCGATCGACACCTCGCAGATCTATTTCCAGCGATACCTTGACCGATTCGGTAAAGTCAACCTGTTGAAATCTGCTGCACGAGCGGGAATCTCCGCCTGTCAGGAAGAGCAGGGTAATTTCTTGGCCGCGGCTGAGGGGTTCGAGGAGGCCGCCCGGATCCAGGATGGACATTCGGGAGCTGCTCACTACCTGCTCCAGGCTGCCCGCTGCTACCGACTCGCCAGTAACATCCCTGTTGCGATTACCATATATGAGCGACTGAAACTTGAATATCCGGAATCTGCCGAGGCCGATCGCGCGGCGATCGAGACGGCCCAACTCGAACTAGAGGGGGGTTTGAACAGCCCATGACAGAAGAGAGTACTACTCCGCACGCGTCAGGATCACAGGACGCTGACCTTGAGAAGCTCTGGTTGATTTTTTCCTATATACCGATCCTCTGCCTGATACCGCTCATCCAGGATGTGAAGAATGTGGATCTTCAGCGCCACGCCCGTCAGGGTGTCGTGCTGATGCTGCTGGAGATCACCATCTGTATCCTTCTCATCCCGGAAGTCACCCAGATCATCCTGGGTGTCGGACTCGGTATCTGCATGCTCTTCGCCGTCATCGGAGCTCTCAACGCATACCAGGGGCGTTACTGGCGGATCCCGATCATCGGGGATATCGCCGAGGGCAGGGGGTTCTGGAAGAAGGACGACTGAGAGGCGACTGAAGGTGAAGATGTCACGTCCCCGACACATCTGCCTTTCAGCAATACTCGTTTTTCTGGTTATATCGGACCTGGGGACGACTTTCGCCCAGGTTTCGCCTTCGCAGGAGGGTGATGGGCTGCGGCTGGCCCGGATCGAGCTGCTGGGTACCCGCATACGCTCATATATCGACTCTCTGCACGTTGCCGGCACTGAAATGGTATTTACCCTGGGTCAGGGTGGAAACGCGCCTCAGGATGCGATTGAGAAGATGAATCGGGTCCTTGATGGCACATTCAGGAACCCGGAGGCCCATCGCATCTCTTCATCGGTACAATCGTGGGGATGTGGCATCAGATGGGAATTCCGGGATCTCGGTGAACCGCTCATAACCAGAATTGTCGTACACAAGAGCGCGCATACGGCACGACTGTATCACGGCGATACGCTGCTGATCGAGACACCGGTCGCGGTGGGTAACCCCGAGATCGGCAAGGAGACTCCTGACGGCTCCTATAGCGTGCTCTACGTGGACTTCAAGCCGATCAGCAGGTGGGTTCGCGGCAACGTGCCGTACGGTCATGAGTACAATCCGTACGGGTCACGTCAGATCCCATTTTATAAAGACTGGACCATGCACGGGAATAACGACGCATCAGCCCTTGGGAAGGATATCTCGAAGGGGTGTGTGCGGTTCCACAACTCCGAGATACTGGTTATAGCGGAATTCGTGAAGGCGGTGCATACAAGGGTGGAAGTCCGGCGCTGATCATCATTTTGACGATAGTTCGTATAAGATATATTATGTAAACTCACGTATTCAGAATTACTCCCGGGGCCTTCAACCGCACCAGACCACGCATCACCTGGCTTTAACTACAATATTCAGGAGCTTTCCGGGAACGAAGATCTCTTTGATGACCTCTCCGTCCTCGAGGTAACGAGCCACATTCTCATGGGAACGTGCCGCTGCGAGCATGGCTTCTTTATCTGCTGCCTCTTCTGCGGGCACCTCCACTTCACCACGCAGTTTACCGTTCACCTGGAATATGAAGGTGATCGTCTCCTCCTCGAGGCCGGCAGGGTCCGGTTCGGGCCATCGGGTCCGGAATATGCTATCCGGTTCTCCAAAGCGGCTCCAGTGCTCCTCTGCCAGATGAGGAGCGAACGGCGCGAGCATCTGCACGAATATGCCGAGACCGTGCCCCATGACCATCCGGTCCATCTCAGAGTCAGGCTCGAACCGGCTCAATTCATTATAGAACTCCATGAGGGCCGCCACTGCCGTATTGAAGTGAAAGCCGTAGGCGTCATGTCGCACCTTTTTCAGCGTCTGCTGGGTCTTCCGGTACACGGCCTGGGCTCCTGAACCCATTTCATCCATGGGCAGATGCCCCTCGGCATGGAACTGGCGTCCGATATCGCCCTGACGAGTACAGAGCCGGTGCACGCGGCCGAGGAAGCGGAATGCCCCCTGAACCCCTTCATCAGTCCATTCGAAGTCCCGCTCGGGTGGCGCGGCGAAGAGGATCGTGATACGGGCTGTATCAGCGCCCCATTCCTTCACAAACGGCCCGACCGGTACCACATTATTTTTCGATTTGGACATCTTGTCGCCGTTACGGAGCACCATTCCCTGGGTGAAGAGTGATGTGAACGGTTCGACATCTTTCACGTGGCCGGTATCGTGGAACACCTTCATGATGAACCGGCTGTACAGCAGATGAAGGATGGCATGCTCGATCCCGCCGATGTAGTGGTCGACTGCCATCCAGTGGTCGACCTTCTCTGTATCCCAGGCCTGCTGGTCGTTCTTCGCGTCGCAGTACCGCAGGAAGTACCAGGAAGAATCAACGAACGTATCCATCGTGTCTGTCTCACGGCGGGCATCTTCACCGCATTCGGGACACGATACCGCCACCCACTCCTCGACCGCCTGAAGCGGGCTCTTTCCCCTGGGGGTGAAGTCGATCTCACCCTCAGGCAAGAGCACCGGCAGGTCCTCATCGGGAACCGGCACGATACCGCAGCGATCACAGTGGATCATCGGTATGGGCGCGCCCCAATACCGCTGACGGCTTATCAGCCAGTCCCGGAGGCGCCAGGTCACCGCGGCCCCACCCTGCCCCGTCGCTTCGAGATGCTCAGAGGTCTTCACGATCGCTTCAGAGACCGTCAGGCCGTTGAACTCCCCGGAATTGATGAGTGTACCCGGACCGGTCCAAGCTTCGTCTGATGGCGCTTCTACCTCTCCTGCGGGCTCGATCACGACCCTGATCGGCAGATCGTAGCGCTTCGCGAAGGCATGATCCCGCTCATCATGGGCGGGAACAGCCATGATCGCTCCACTGCCGTATGATTCGATCACATAGTCGGCGACCCAGATCGGGACCGCTTCCCCGGTCAGGGGATTCTGCGCCTCGAGACCGGTATCGACACCATCCTGGACGCGATCGGTCGAGGTGCGCTCTATCTCGCTCTTCAGAAGCGCCTGTTCAATGTAGGCAGTTACTGCATCACGGTTCGGGCTCACCGCCACTATCTGCTCCATCCACTCATGCTCGGGAGCCAGCACCATGAACGTCGCGCCGAACAGAGTGTCGGGTCTGGTGGTGAATACCTGCAGGCCCGGTTCTGCAATCTCTGTATCGCCCGCAACGGTATCACGGAGATCTCCCAGGAGCGGGAAGGTGACGTTTGCGCCCTCCGATCTTCCTATCCAGTTCTCCTGCATGACCCGGACACGCTCAGGCCATCGATCGAGCAGGTCGAGGTCCTTCAGGAGTCGTTCAGCGTAATCGGTGACCTTGAAATACCATTGCGGAAGCTTGCGCTTGCTGACGATCGATTCACAACGATAGCAGGCTCCTGCCTCGACCTGTTCATTGGCCAGCACGGTCTGACAACTCGGGCACCAGTTCACATTGGAGGATTTCCGATACGCGAGACCATTCCGGTACAGGTGCAGGAAAATCCATTGCGTCCAGCGATAATATTCAGGGTCACAGGTAGCGAGTTCCCTATCCCAGTCATAGGAAAGGCCCAATTGCCGTATCGTTTCCCGGTAGGTCTCGATGTTGCCGAGTGTCCAGTCACGCGGATTGATACCACGCTGGATGGCAGCGTTCTCGGCCGGCAGTCCGAAGGCGTCATAGCCCATCGGATGGAGCACGTTCCTGCCATCTGAGACCAGCAGGCGCACCAGCAGATCGCCGATCACGTAATTCTTGAGGTGTCCCATATGGAGGTCGCCGCTGGGATACGGGAACATCTCCAGCACATAGACGGGATCAGAGGCGTCATCAGGAGCCTTGAAGATCTCCTCCGACTCCCACCGCTCGCGCCATTTCGGCTCGATTTCAGAAGGGCTGTATGATTCGTTATTCTCTACGGACATATGCAGTTACTACAATCAGTTTATGTTATGAGTTATGTGTATCCGGGTATTGCTCACGGACGAACCCTGTGAAGCATCCGCGGGTACGGAATCGTCTCACGCAGATGTTCGATCCCGCATATCCAGGTGACCGTACGCTCAAGACCCATTCCGAATCCCGCGTGGGGGATCGTGCCGTACTTCCTCAGGTCGAGGTACCACTCGAATACCTCAGGAGAGAGCTCGTGCTCACCTATCCTCACCAGCAGTTCATCCAGATCGTCCTCCCGCTGTGAGCCTCCCACGAGTTCCCCATACCCATCAGGGGCGATCAGATCACAGGCAAGCGCGCACTCCGGGCGCTCCGGGTCCCGTGACATGTAGAACGCCTTGATCTGACTCGGGAAGTGAGTGACGAAGAATGGTCTGTCGAACTGACTACCAAGCTCTGTCTCATCAGGAGCGCCGAAATCGCAACCCCACTCGAATTCACGGCCGGCGTCATTAAGGCGCTTCACGGCCTCATCGTAATGGATACGGGGGAATGGCGACTGGACGGCCTCAAGCTTCGTTATATCCCGTTCAAGGACCTCCAGTTCCTCCCGGCAGTCATTCAGTACATCGGAGACGATCGCGCAGGTGAGCCCTTCGATCACCTCCATGTTCTGGTCGAGGTCGTAAAATGCCATTTCCGGTTCAACCATCCAGAATTCGGTGAGATGCCGCCTGGTCTTGCTCTTCTCGGCGCGGAAGGTGGGACCGAAGCAGTAGACCTTACTGAACGCCATGATGTTCGCTTCGTTGTACAGTTGTCCCGACTGCGTCAGGTAGACCGTGTCTCCGAAATAGTCGACCGGAAAGAGTGTCGTGGTGCCTTCAACGGCGTTCGGCGTGAAGACAGGTGTATCGACATTGAGGAAGCCGTTCGAGTCGAGCCAGTCCCTGATGGCCCTGATCACCCGTGCGCGGATCCTCAGGATCGCCCACTGGCGCTTCGATCTGATCCAGAGGTGACGGTGATCGAGCAGGAAAGCAGCTCCGTGCTCTTTCGGAGTGATCGGGTAATCCTGTGCTATCTGGATAACCTCGATGCCTCCGCCGGAGACCACCAGCTCATGCCCGCCCTGGGCCCGTCCATCCACCCGTACCGTGCCGGTGACAGTGAGAGAGGTCTCCTGGGTCAAGGAATCGCAGAGATCGAATGTCTCATCACCCGCGTCGGCCTGTTTCACGACACACTGGATGATTCCGGTTCCGTCCCGCAGAAGGAGGAACTGGATCTTCCCACTCGATCGCTTGTTGTAGAGCCAGCCTCGAAGAGTCACCTCAGTGCCGGCATGAGTTCCGATACTATTGATGTAAACGCGATCCATGGTCGTAACGCCTTATGTGACAGATGATGATATGACGGACCGCATAATATGAGCGCCCTTCACGCAAGTCAACGCAGGGGAGTATACTCGTTCACGCTGTCTATCGGTCATAATCTGGAACGGAGGGCGATCGGGTGCCGATCAGAGGGCAGAGTGCCATGCGATCCGGGGATGATTTCACCTGCCGCGTACTGGTCCTCCTCCTGCTTCTACCCGCTTCACTACTCCTTTTGATCGGTCCGCTCAAAGCCCAGACAGCCCCGGACTCACACAAAGAAAAACTCATCGGCATACAGGTCGTATTCCCCGGCTCGGAGGCCGGTCAGTTCGTTTTCATCGCTGATTACTGTCCCTGGCGCCGATCTGCATCCGGAGGACAGACATCCGGAATCATGCCAGGGCCAGTTCTGAAGGTCTCCTCGTTCACGTTCTCGCTTGGAGGACTCATTCCGGTCATGAGAACTCCTACTGCCACCGTCGAGACAGGATTCTTCCTCGGTGTCACGAACCAGCGTGAGCGGTTGGTCTATACCGGTACTATCGGTGCGCCCCAGCCTGCTTCACCGCTCGATACCACCGGCCATACCGGCTGGCTGGTGACATCGGACATCGGATTCCGGATCAGATCGACACCCGGGAGTGGCCCCGCCATCGCGCTGGAATTCACCCGCCTCGAAATCCTCACCAGGTGGGACCTGGATGACGATCACGGCCACCTTTCCTTCCGACCCGGTTTCAGGTTTCGGCTGACACTGCTCTATCCGTTGCCGAGCAGGCGGTGAAGTTCGGTCAGATACCCGCTTCTGGATCGTTGTGACCATTCTTCAGGCGGTTCCGGGAGGTTTTCTCTCCCACTGAGACGAATCAACGCCGTGTGCACCTTCCTGGCGAACGAGAGCGATATCCTGAGTTCCTGGGCCAGTATCTCTTTATCACCTCCCGATACATCCACTGCAGCCGGGAATGACTGGAGGAGATCACCGACTGTCCTCTCCTGCAGACTGTCGTCACCTCTGAGGGCAATCTCCGCCACCGTCTCGACGATGAGCCCATGCAGGTAATTACGCGGATTCGGCTCCGAGACCTCAGAGACCAGTACCTCCACACAGCTCTCATCTCCCGATTCCCGGAGACAACGGACTGTATTGATCCGCAGGACATTCGGGTTCATGCTCGGGATGGTCTCTCCCGCACCTGAGAAGAGTCTGATCAGTTCAGAACCGAGCGTCGGGTCGGGCATTCGCTCGATGACACTGAGTACTTCATAGCGGATAGGATCGTTGGGGACCTGCAGCAGTTCGGCCGCGTATTCCATGATCATGGACGGCTCCGTCAACGCGAGGCATCTGAGCGCC
>JALGVQ010000140.1 GCA_025774615.1 bacterium | reverse complement strand
TGGACCATCGATGATCTGATCGGTCTCGTTTCTGATTGCAACATCCAACTTATCAGCCTCATGCACATCGGTGGTGATGGATGGCTGAAGACACTCGATTTCGTCCCCGGCTCGATCGACCACATCCGGGATATCCTGGAGGGTGGCGAGAGAGCCGATGGCTCAAGCCTCTTTCCATCATCGGGGATCAAACCCGGTGCATCCGATGTCATTCTTCGACCGAACCTTTCCACTGCTTTTTTCGACCCCTTCTCTCCACGCTCTACTCTCGCCCTTCTCTGCCGACACCTGGGCCGTGACGGGAACCCGCTCCCAGAATCTCCTGACACCATACTCAGAAAAGCCGATGAGCGGTTAAAGAGTGAGTTATCCACCGAGCTGCAGGCGCTCGGAGAGCCGGAATATTTTCTGGGGAAGCATGCGGACGTGAATGACTCCTACGGCAAGGAGGACAAGGGGTACCATGCGACATCTCCCTTCGTATTCGGGCAGACACTGCGCAGGGAAGCCATGGTGATTCTGGCTGACATCGGTGTTCCGGTGAAGTACGGGCACAGCGAGGTCGGATATGTACCCAACACCCAGAAGGATGACACGATCTGGGAACAGCATGAAGTGGAGCTGCTGCTCGATTCGCTGCCCGAAGCAGCTGAGGCCGTCGTCCTGACCCAGTGGGTACTGCGCAATCTTGCCCACTCGAAAGGGATGCGGTGCAGTTTCGATCCTGTCATCAGACGAGGGCATGCAGGGAGCGGCCAGCATTACCACATCGCGGCGGTTCGGGATGCCGGGCATCTCTTCGCAGGTGCCAATGTCGGCGACCTCTCACCGGAGGCACGATGGCTGATCGGTGGTCTGGTGCAGATGGGTGGAGCGCTGATGGCCTTCGGGAACCGGGAGAAGGGTTCCTTCACCAGGCTCCTGCAGGGTAAAGAGGCTCCCAATGCCATCACCTGGGGGAGTTTCAATCGCCTCGCTCTCATCCGGTTGCCGATACAGGTGGAAACGGGTGATGGCCGCGTCGTAACTCCCCCCACTATCGAGTTCCGGCTCCCTGATGGCTCGGCACATCCATACCTGGTGCTTGCCGGTATAGCCCAGGCGATGTTCCTGGGACGGGACACCGAGGATCTTGAAACCCTCCTTGAGCGAACAAAGGTCGAGTTCGCTCTGAATGAAATGGGCAGTGCCGCACCGGTACCGAAATCGTTCCACGAGGTGGCCTCTGCACTCAGGCAATTTGAAGAACCACTGATGCAGGGGGATGTATTCCCCGAATCACTTCTGAGCAGTCTTGGCAAGAGGCTGCTTGCGGAGAGAGAGTAATCAGCAGACAATCAGAACTGTGGAAACATGATTCCAGGTTAAGCGGAAGGTCATACATGAACACATTCGGCAAGATCGTCGCTCGCCCACTGGAGGGCAGAACCATAAAACCCAGGGTCAACGGCTTGACGATGATCATGGATAACGGCATGGGTCTGACTCAGCTGAAGGACTTACTCCAGATATCAAGTGAATGGATCGACATTGCCAAACTCGGTTATGGTACCTCCCGCCTCTGTCCGGAAGACGTGGTGAGAGCGAAGATCGAAGCCTACCGCGCCCACAACGTCTACGTGATGCCCGGCGGCACCTTTACCGAAATTGTGCTCGCTCAGGGGAAGCTGAACGAATTCCTGGTTGAAGCGAAAGATCTCGGATTCAATGCGGTGGAGGTTTCAGACGGCACGATCCGCATGAGCGATGAGACCCGGAGTGATGTGATCCGGCAGGTGGCCGGGGAAGGGTTCATGGTCCTCTCCGAGGTTGGCAGCAAATTCCCTGACTCTGCCGTTTCCATGAGAGATCTTGTACGGGAGATCCAGCGCGACATCGAACTCGGCGTCTTCCAGGTGATCATAGAGGCGCGGGAATCAGGGGTGGGAGTCGGCATCTTCAATTTTTCCGGCAACATCGTTGATGAAATCCTGAACGTCATTGCCGAAGAGTCCGACCTGACGAAAGTAATGTTCGAAGCGCCCCAGAACAATCAGCAGGTGGCGCTCATCCAGCAGTTTGGTGTCAATGTTAACATGGGAAACATCCAACCGATCCAGGTACTCTCCCTGGAAACGCTCCGTGCCGGACTCAGGGCGGATACTCTGCGCGGCATCTACGACTGAGCATCCGTCAGCAATAACCGTATATCACCGGCGACGCAGCATGCGTCCGCTCTGCTCTCCGGTCATCTCACCATATTCCCTGACGATCCGTCCATTGACGATGATGTGCGTGAATCCGGTAGCGAGTCTGTGCGGATGCTCGAACGTAGCATGATCGAGAACTGATTCCGGATCGAAGATGAGTATATCGGCGGCATACCCTTCCTTCAGCAGACCTCTTTCAAGGCGATCGAGGCCGATCGTTGCCGCAGTGAGCCCCGACATTTTGCGAACCGCCTCCTCCAGGCTCACTACTCCCTGCTCCATGACATATTTCCTAATGATCCTCGCAAATGCTCCATACCCGCGGGGATGACGCATTCCGGGGCTCCCATCAGTAGATATCATTATCGAGGGATCGATCAGGAGACGATCCTGCAGAGCTGCATCCATGACGAAATACGCCGCGCCAGCACCTCCGGGGCCGATGTCATCGATGAGCACATCCTCGAACGGTTTGCCAAGTTCGGCAGCTGCCTCAAACAGTGTCCGTCCACTCCATCGTCCCGATCCGAAGAGTGTTGCCTCCGGGCCATTGCGTTTTTTCACCCGTTCTCTCAGATAAGCCGCAAGCTCAGCCCTGCGATCTGCCACCACAGACCGGTAGTCATTCGGTGCCAGCGCCCAGTCGGGAAAAACAATGCCGATCCCCGTATAACTCGCGAGGTAGGGATAGATGTCGGCGGTCACTTTCACTCCCTGCCGGCGCCCCTCCTCCATGAAACCGAGAACTTCTTCAGCGCGCCCCTCACCCGCGCCATACACCACCTTGATATGTGAGATGTGAACAGCACTGCCGCTGCCTGCTCCCTGGGCTATCAATTCGTTGATCGAGGCCTCTATCGCATCATCATCTTCGTTCCGAACGTGACTCATCACCAGACCGCCATACTCTGCGATCGGCAGGGCGATCCCCACCAGTTCATTGAGTTCCGCGAACCATCCTGGTCGATATTCCAATCCGGTGCTCAATCCGAAACATCCTGCATCCATCGCCTCTCCGATCAGACGGGCCATCTCCTCTGTTTCGGAAGTCGTGGCGGTGCGTCCCAACTCAACACCGGCCAGGCTTCTGACGGTGCCATGTCCCACATAGAGGACGATGTTCAGTCCGAGATCCAGCTCGTCCACCCGTCGCATCCAGCCGTCGATATCAGCTCCGCCCGGACTCGATCCATCCTGACCGAGAGAGATCGTGGTGACTCCCATCGCAAGGAAGTTCTCGAAATCAGGTGTAGAGAAGGGATCGCCATGGGTGTGCGCGTCGATGAATCCCGGGGTGACGTACATGCCGCTCGCATCGATGATCCGATCGGCATCAAGGTCACCTGGGACTTCTTCACCGATCCAGGCGATCGTGTCATCCCGCACCAGGATGTCCACTCTGCGGGCCGGGCTGCCTGATCCGTCAATGACCAGGCCTCCCCTGATATGCAGATCGTATCTTCCTGATGGTTCCTGGTCGGACACACCTGCGCAGATAGTGGTGCCGGGTTCGTCGGTGCGTATATACGTGTCAGGTGCTCCGGAACCAGCCAGTCCGAGGCAGAGGGGCAACCAGAGCAGGGTTCCTGTTGCGCGACGGATCGATGCCATTATTCCAGACCTTCCCGTTCCACGGTGATGAGGTCGTCCACGGTCTCTCTCCGTCTGATCAGTTCTACCCTGCCAGATTCGGTGACCCAGACCTCTGCGGGACGACATCGACTGTTGTAGTTACCCGACATCGACATGCCATAGGCGCCCGCATCCATGATGGCGAGTCTCATGCCCGGTTCTGTATCCGGCAGCGCACGCCCTTCACCGAATATATCCGATGATTCACAGATCGGACCGGCAACGTCGAAGAGCAGAGTCGTGCCGTCAGGTCGCTGATCCAGGGGCAGGATACGGTGATGCGCATCGTAGAGTGCCGGACGCTGGAAGTCGTTCATGGCGGCATCGACAATGAGCAGGTCACGATCACCCTGTCGTTTCCGATAGAGCACTTCTGTCACCAGGCAACCTGCCGGACCTGTGAGAGAGCGACCGAGCTCAAGGATGAGCCCCCGACCGGTAGAGGCGACCGGGGGAATGAGTACCTCGGCGTATTCATCGAATCGGGGGACCGTTTCACCCTGATGCGAGATCCCGAATCCACCACCTGCGTTGAGCCATCGTATCGGGTATCCGGCAGACTCGAACTCCTCGGCGGCTGTCACCAGACGATCCATTCCTCGCCGATAGGGGGTAGTCGTGGTGATCTGACTGCCCAGATGCATGTGAAGAGCTACCGGTCGTATGGCGGGTATCTCCTGCAATCGGTGCAGGATCCCGGGCAGTTCTGCGAGACTGATACCGAATTTGTCTCTCTGGCGCGCCGTGGTGATGTGACGGTGTGTTCCCGCGTCCACATCAACGTTCAGCCTGAGCGCCACATCAATGGTTCCTGTGCCTGACCCGCGCATGACTTCTGCCAGCAGATCGATCTCTCCCCGGGATTCAAGTGTGATCAGCCATACACCCGCCCGGATCGCCATCTCCAGTTCGTCCTGTCGCTTGCCTGCACCGGCAAACACGGTGCGATCGCTGCTGATCCCTGTCACTGCAAGTCGATGCAGTTCTCCACCAGATACAATATCAAAACCGACATCCAGGCCATGCAGATAGAGGAGCAACCTCAGGTTGGAATTAGCTTTCACCGAGTAGCAGAGCTGCATCTCGATGGATTCAAAAGCGCTCTTCACCGCTTCGATCCGACTCCTGATCACAGCCTGATCGTACACATACAGAGGCGTTCCGAACTCATCGGCGAGGCGGTCGAGTGGCACATCACCTGCACACAGCAGCCCTTTGATACAGGTAAACGGATCACTCATCAGGTCTCCATTCCCGTTGCAGTCGTTATCCATTGTATTTAGGGTGAACCACCGGCTCAAAGGACTATATTGTTTTCGAGATTTCTGCCCATTGCACATGACCACCAAGACGACCGAGCGCCCAGACTGGAGCAGACTCCCATGGCCAACATCACCTTCGGTAAACTTGATTTCGGTTATCGTCGCGCTGTCTACCTCGACATCAAATCGCAGCTCGACTCCTTCCCCATCCCCGAAGAGACTCTCAGGCTGTACGAAGATTTTGACATGATCTACCGGTCCCTCTGCGGGATCCTCTACAATTTCGCACCGAAGTCGGGGCACCCCGGAGGAAGCATCTCGTCCGGACGGATCGTCTCCTCCCTTATCTTCAATACCATGGATTACGATTTCTCAGACCCGGAATGCACCGAAGCGGACATCATCTCGTATGCCGCCGGGCATAAGGCGATGGGTCTCTATGCCATGTGGGCTCTGCGCAACGAGTGTGCACGAATCAGCCGTCCCGACCTCATGGCTGAAGACAATCTTCAGCTGAGGATGGAAGACCTGCTCGGATTCCGGCGCAATCCCACACAGGAAACACCCCTTTTCTCCCAGTACCGGGCGAAGGCTCTTGATGGTCACCCGTCGCCGATCACCCCCTTCATCAAGATCTCCACGGGGGCCTCGGGTGTAGGCGTACCCTCCAGCTTCGGTCTCAGTCTCGGCGCAATGGATATGTATGGCGCAAACTCACCCATCGTGCATGCCATTGAGGGTGAGGGCGGCATGACCGCGGGTCGTGTTTCCGAGGCTCTTGCCACCATGGCAACCGCTCAGATGTGGAACACACGGCTCCACCTTGACTGGAACCAGGCCTCGATCGACTCGGACTTTGTCTGCCGGGACGGCGATGAACCGGGTGACTACGTGCAGTGGGATCCGGCGGAGTTCTGTTACCTGCAGGACTGGAACGTGATCTTCGTGGAGAACGGTCACGACGCGCACCAGGTACTTGCCGCCCAGGAAGCGTCAAAGGAACGGATCAACGACCAGCCGACGGCGATCATCTACCGGACCGTGAAGGGCTGGTGCTACGGGATCGAAGGCCGTAAATCTCACGGAGCAGGTCATGACTTCTGCTCCGAGGAATATCATGAGACCCTCGATCCGATCAAGAAGCGCTTCGGTGTCGAGTTTCCGGTGTTCGGAGACGAACCCACACCGACCAATGTCGAACGGTCGTTCTGGGAGACACTCTGCACCCTGCGCACTCTCCTTGAGGAGAACCGGGAGATTCCGGACTTCTTCGCCGGGCGACTGTCGGATTCGAAGGATCGCCTGACCACGCTGAACCGGCAGGAGCGTGAGAACGCCCCGAACCTCGGAGTGATCTACACTGACGCGATCAAGGCTGATGAGATCCCCGAGGAGTGCACCTGGGAAGCAGGGAGTTCACAGACGCTGCGTGGCGCCCTTGGCGTGGCGCTCAACCATCTCAATAAAGCGACCAACGGCGCGTTCATCGGTGCTTCGGCAGATCTCCTCGATTCGACCAGTATCTCGAAACTGGGAGCCGGCTTCCCCGGTGATCTCTACAACGCCATCTCCAATCCCGATTCAAGGCTCATTGCTGTCGGCGGGATCTGTGAGGACAACATGGGTGCCTTCATGGCAGGGTTGTCTGCTTTCGGATCGCATATCGGCGCCGGGTCGTCCTATGCGGCGTTCATAGCGTCGCTGCAGCACATCGCAGCCCGTCTGCACGGCATCGGTCAACAGGCGCACAAAGAACTGACGGGCGATCCCTTCCGCCCCTTCATGATCGTCTGCGGTCACGCGGGGCTGAAGACAGGTGAAGATGGCCCCACTCACGCTGATCCCCAGCCCCTGCAGCTGCTGCAGGAGAACTTTCCTGACGGCATCATGATCACGCTGACTCCATGGGATCCGCAGGAGATCTGGCCGATGCTCATCGCGGCGCTCAAGAAACGACCGGCCGTCCTGGCTCCATTCGTTACCAGGCCGAATGAGACGATCATCGATCGACAGGCAGCCGGAATACCTCCGGTAGCCGAGGCGGCTAATGGCCTCTATGCCCTTCGGAAGGCTGACCCGGACAAGAGCGTTAATCACGGAACGCTTGTCCTTCAGGGAAGCGGGATCACGAATACGTTCATGACCGACGTGCTTCCCCGGATCGACGATGCCGGTTACAACATGAACATCTATTACGTAACCAGCGCCGAACTCTTCTCAATGCTGTCTGAGGCTGAGCAGGAGGCCATTGGAAGCGATGGGGCTCACCGGCTTCACCCTTCCGACCATGTACCGCTGGGTCACCTCGAACGAAGGACGGAAGCGCACAGTGCACGCCTTCCACAAGGGGCACTTCCTCGGTAGTGGTCAGGCTCACAAGGTGTTCGAAGAGGCCGGTCTGGATGGTGATGGCCAGTGGGCAGCGGTCGTCGACTACGCCACCTGGATGGAGAACCAGCGATAGGAGCAGTTACATGCAGCGAATACGGGACAGCGTCACCCTGAGAGTACTCCCCATACTCCTCACACCACTCGCGCTGTCCCTGATGATCGTATCAGGGCCTGCTGCCGGCCAGGAGCCTGAGGGGTTGCAGTTCGTGGTATCCTTCCCCTCTTCAGTGAGTTCGGAGGCGATCACCGGCCGCGTGTTCGTGATCCTCACAGACAATGATTCCCGCGAACCGAGACTGCAGGTCTCACGACGGGGAGCTCCCTTCTTCGGGGTCGATGTCGAAACGCTGCGTCCCGGCGAAACAGCGGTGATCGATGCCTCCACTCTGGGGGCACCGGTTGAGAGCCTCAAGGATCTTGTGGCCGGTGAGTATTACGTACAGGCACTCCTGAACATCTATACGAAGTTCGAACGCTCCGACGGTCATACCGTCTGG
>JALGVQ010000321.1 GCA_025774615.1 bacterium | reverse complement strand
GCGTACTTGTGGTAGAGGACCGGCAGACCGCCGGTACTCCGCTGTTCAGGGTCGGGGTTGCGCATGTACCAGTCGGCGATCAGGTCCTGGCCATCGGGGTTGCACTGCACCGCGAGCAGGATCACATCATCGAGGATGCGCATCGTCTCATGATCGTCCCGGCTCACCATTCGGTAGACCAGTTCCATGAGCTGCTGGTGGCCGAGTATCTCGCTGGCGTGGAGACCGCCATCGATCCAGACCACGGCTTTCCCCTCAGCCGCCATCATCCGGGCTTCAGCTTCCGAAATGCCTTCAGCTCTTGCCATCGACCGCGATATCTCCCGGTAGTGATCCAGCCGGGCGTGGTTCTCCGGTGAGGTGATGATGGCCATGAGCTGGGGTCGGCCCTCTTCCGATTCACCGATAGTTTCAAGCACCATCCGGTCTGACTCATCAGCGAGGACGGCCCAGTACTCCTGAAGCTGACGGTAGTTCGCCAGGAAGTAGTCGGCTCCCAGCTGGTGGCCGAGCTGTTCCTCCGGGGTGGTGATCCTGGTCTGGGCCTGAATGCCCTGGTAGGGCACGACAGAAGTCAGAAGCAGGACGGACAGGGGGATGATAGATAGACGGAGAATGGAGATGAGTTTCAGTGTCTTAACTTGCTGACTGGACATGCGGATCACTCCTGGCTCTTGTGTTCAGATTTAAAATTCGTTCCAGTCGGGACGGGTCAGGACTCTGCCTGCCCGCTCCCAGGTCATCTCACCCTTCTCGACCACGAACTGTCCGTTCACCATCACATAATCGATCCCCTCGGCATACTGGTGCGGTTCGAAGAAGGTGGCGGTGTCCCGGATCGTTTCCAGATCGAATACCACGATATCAGCGAAGAATGGTGCCCTGATCTGGCCCCGGTACTGCAGGCCGAGAATCTGGGCCGGCAGTGAGGTGGATGTCCGGACCGCGTCTTCGACTGAGATGACGCCCTGTTCGAGGGCATAGTGCCTGATCTTTCGTGGAAAGGTGCCGTAATAGCGGGCATGGACCGGGCCATCGGAGGGCAGGGCGATGTTGGCGTCGGAGCCGGTGGCGGTCCATGGCTGGGCGTAGAAGGCCTCGATATCGATCTCAGACATAGAGAATCCGCGGAGACGCGCCCCGCCTGCCCGGCGTTCAAAACCTTCCATTTGAAGGGCGATGACCATCTCTACGTCAGAGATGCCCCGATCGGCGGCCATCTCTCCCACGCTCCGACCTATGCAGGAGGAGTCGGGATAATCCATCACGAGGATGTTCGCGGCTCCACCCCGCCAGTTGAGGTTGTGTTTGATGTCGGTGATGAGGTCGGCCTTGCGCTCTACATCCTCAAGGATTCCCCGGAGATTGTTCTGCGGGTCCCGCCCGAGGGCCCAGCGGGGTATGAGTACGGTGCTCCCGTCGCTGCCCGAACTTGTGTAGGGGTAGGCGTCAGCCCAGATATCCACACCGCGGCCACGGGCGTCGGAGATGAGGTTGATGATCGAGCGGCTTCCGCCCCAGAAATCATAACCGCGGGCCTTGATATGGGTGACGATGACCCGTCCGCTGGTGCGCTCACCCACCTCGATCAGTTCCAGGACATTATCGATCATCGAAGGTGGATCGGGCTGGAAGAATCCACCGTACGGCACGATCTCGTCCATGAGCGCCACCAGCTCATCAGTGGTGCTCCAGATGGCCGGGACGTATTCGAGGCCTGAGGACATACCGAAGGCGCCGTCTTCCATGGCCTGTCGAACCATCGCGCGCATCTCAGTGATCTCATCTTCAGTGGCTGCCCGTTCATGGTCGGGACTCATCACCGCCCGGCGTACGGAGTTGTGGCCGATCAGGAGGATCACGTTCGGTCCTGTCCCCATGTCGGTCAGGACGTTCCGCTGGAGTTTGATATCGGTGGTGCCGTAGCCGCATTCATTGGAGACGACCGTCGTCACTCCCTGGCTGATGAAGTTGGGAGCGAGGTGTCCTCATCCACCCAGCTGTCGAAATTTCTGACAGCATCGTAACTGTGGGTGTGGATGTCGATGAAACCGGGCGCGATGATACGGCCGGTGATGTCGATGACCCGATCGGCGTCGATCAGGGACCCCGGCCGAAGCACATCCACGATCCGATCCCTGGTGATGGCCACATCAGCGGGGTAGGCCGGATTGCCGGTGCCATCCATGACCCAGCCACCCTTGAACAGGATTTCACACCATTTGCCTGACAGCTGGTCCTGCTGAGGAGAGAACGCAGAAAGGGTGATCAGGGCGATAGCGGCGGTGAAGAGAATCAGTCGACGCACGTGAGCCATCTCCTTCTTCAGGTGACGGTGGTCGCTTATTTGGCGCCCTCCCGCTGGTAGACGATCTTTCCGCCGACGATCGTGTAGTCGACATTCGCGGTCATGATCTCATCTTCCGGGATCGTCAACAGATCACTGTCCATGATGATCATGTCGGCCAGATACCCGACCCTCAGCATCCCCTTACGGTCTTCCATGAACTGGGCGTAAGAGGCTCCCAGGGTATAGAGCTCGATCGCCTCTTCCATGGTGAGTTTCTGGTCAGGGAACCAGCCGTCGCCTTCTTCGCCGGCCCGGTCCTTGCGCGTTACCGCGGCGTAGAGACCTTCCAGCGGTTCAAGGGGTTCGACTGTATAATCGGTGCCGAAGGCTATGTGCACACCGGCATCGAGAAGACGACGCCAGGCGTAGGCACCCGCGCTGCGCTCGAGGCCGATCCGCTTCTCAGCGAATCGTTTGTCGGTGATGCAGTGGGTTGGCTGCATCGAGGCTATCACGCCGAGTTCGGCGAACCGCGGGATGTCCTCATCGATGAGTATCTGCGCGTGCTCACTCCGGTGCCTGCTGTCCCTGACGCCGTTGACCTCCTGGGCCTTCTCGTAGGCATTCAGGATCCAGTTGTTGGCCTTGGTGCCGATCGCGTGGATACCGATCTGGAATCCGGCCGCGTCAGAGGCCAGGATGCGGCGTTCCAGTTCATCGTACGGCATCATCGCCAGACCCGACTTGTCCGGCTCATCCTCGAACGGTTCGAAGAAGAGGGCAGTGCCTGATCCGAGCGTGCCGTCGATGAAGC
>JALGVQ010000320.1 GCA_025774615.1 bacterium | reverse complement strand
GGACCACTATCTCGGCATGCGGAATGGTGTAGGGCACATAGAGGAAGAAAGGATGGTCGCTGTTCCGACGGATGAACTCGAGTGTCTTCCCGGCGATCAGGTCGTGGCTGAAGGTCTCCTGCCTTCCCTCCCGGTTTCCTTCAAGGATGATCTTCCGGTCGTTCTCCCACAGGTGTTCCGGGTAGTAGAAATGCGCCTGCCGCTGGCAGTTGTACCCGTAGAAATAATCGAACCCCTGATTGATGGGATCCCCCTCCGATCCGGGCGGCCCAAGGCCCCATTTACCCGTGGCCCCGGTGACATACCCGGCCCCCTGCAGAAGCCGGGCGACCGTCACGCTGTCAGCGGGGATCGGATGCTGCCCCTCCGGCTGGACCGCAAGGTTGCCGCGGATATATGTGTGCCCGGTATGCAGCCCGGTCATGAGCGAACAGCGGGAGGGCGCGCAGACCGTACTTCCGGCGTAGTGGTCGGTGAAGCGCATTCCCTCGGCCACCAACCGGTCGATATGGGGCGTCCGGACCTTCTCCTGCCCATAGCAGCCGAGATCGCCATATCCCAGGTCATCGGCCATGATGAAGATGATGTTCGGCTTCCGGCCCGGCCGGCTGCCGCAACCGGTGAGCTGCGACAATGAAAGACCGGACAGCGCCGATCCTGCCATGCTGAGACCGGCCGCACCCAGACCGGTCTTCCTGACGAATCCCCTGCGATCGAGTGTCATGTCACGTTCCAGACGTCATGATATCGGTGGAATGATCCGGGCCGGCGGAATGCCGATCGGACTCCCCGGCGGCATTGCGGGCACAGCACCCGGCACCACGAGGCTCTCGGGCCGGCTCGGGCCGGTCGATCCAGCGCTGGATGTCCTCCATCGCCATGGCCTGGAACGGGCTGGTATCAGGTCGTGAACCGAGCCACCCCTTGAGTTCGTGCAGTCCCTCGTTCAGCACCGCCCGCACCAGGGGGGAACACGCGGGATTCGATGCCTCCCGCTTCATCCGCTCGAGCACCACCTGCTGCACCTCCTCCTGGATCGCGACGTGGTATGCATTGTCGGACCGTCGTGCGAACCAGGTGGCCTGCAGGAGGGCATCCACAACCTCCTTGAGTCCCGGATACCAGGCATTCCGGCTGTGGAATTCCACCAGTCGGGCCATCCGCGCGGGCTCAAGGATCACCTGTACGCTGAAGTCGGCCGAGGTCGCGGCCATTCCGAGGGGATCGAGGGTCGGCGCGGTCCGCCTGGCAAATACCTCACCTGAGGTCATGCCGAACGCGCGGGGTGGTATGAGGTTGAGGGTCTCCTCCGGTAGAGCCAGAAAGCGCGGTTCGAGCGTGGCGAGAACCAGGTCGAGAGCCTCACGCTGCTTCTCGGCCGGAACGATCTCCAGCGGAGTCTGACCGTCTCCCCGGAGCGCGTAGGTGTAGTCGGCGCCTCCGAGACTGTGTGCCGCGGACTCCATCTGGTACCGGTGATGGAGGTAGAGGGGAACGAGTACCTCCTCGAGCGATGCCAGCGGTTCTCCCACCCGGATGTTCCGTTCACCGAAGGCGATCAGCCCTGTCTGCCGGACCGCAAGCTCATGCCGCAGGTAACTCACCGGGTCGGCACCGTTATCCCAGAGTGCCGCTTTCGGGTGCGCTGCCCCCAGGGGGCGAGCCTCCTCGTCGGCGGCGAACCGGATACCCTTCCTCAGTGAATCCCTGATGATCTCCTCCAGTTCGGCCTCTTCGTCGGCGTCGGGCCCGAAGTCGCTGTAGGTCCAGGTCACCGCGTGTATGTCATACTCCCCCACACCCACCGGATAGGCATCCGAGAGATCGAGTGTACCGTCGGAACGCATGTTCACGAGCGGGGCGGGATAATCCATCACGCTCGACCGGCCGTATGCGCTGGTGAGGTAGTTGTGCGCGAATCCAAGCGTGTGCCCCACCTCGTGGCAGGAGAGCTGTCGCACGCGCGCCATCGCCATCTCGACCGGATCGGACTGTGGATCGAAGCCTGCCAGGTAATCGAAGGAGGGACCGTCGGCGAGATTCAGCAGCGCGGTCTGGCGCAACGCCGGGATCATCTCTCCTGCGCCGTTGCCACCTGCCGAGGTATAGACCGGTATCAACCCCTCCCCGAGCAGGACATCCTGACGAAGCCGAAGACTGCCGAGATTCACATTCCCCTTCAGGATCTCGCCCGTTCGAGGATCGGTGACCGAACCGCCGTATGACCAGCCGCGTGTCGAACGATGGGTCCAGTGGATCATGTTGTAACGGAGATCCATCGGATCGGCATCTTCAGGAAGGTCCCTCACCTGAAATGCGTTGATGAACCCGGCGGCTTCAAAAGCCTCGTTCCACCAGGCGGCTCCCTCTTTCAGTGCTGTATAGATCGGTTCCGGAGCGCCGGGATCGACGTAGAAGACGATCGGTTTCACCGCCTCGGAGCGGCGCGCGTCCGGGTCCTTCTTCTGCAGGCGGAAGCGCGTGACCCAGTGGACCTGCAGGTCCTCATCGATCGGCGTGGCGTAATCGGAGAAGGTGATACTGCCTGCGCTGACGCGCGGGTCGGCTCTGCGGGGCGTGTAGCCGTCATCGGGGAGTTCCACGAGTGAATGGTGCTGGATCAGGGAAACCGCTCCTCCG
>JALGVQ010000139.1 GCA_025774615.1 bacterium | reverse complement strand
CATACACTCAGCGTATCAGGCCCTGGTCGGGCTGTAAATCACCGTGGCGTATCGATGTTTCCTGATCTGACACCAGTTGTTACCCGCTGTGAACCTTTATATACACTGTTGCCGAGGGCGAAACTCGAACCCGCATGCCCCCATCTGGAGTATATGACGGTAGAATGGTTATTACCATGTTTAATGAGGTGATTACCACCTTTAAGGAACATCAATGAGATCTCTTCATCAGAAATATTTGGACGCCCTCCAGTTCTCTGCGACGCAGATATCTACCCTGACCAGATTGGGAGAATTCCATGGCAAACAGAATCTCTATCGCCAACAGATGCCTGAGATCCTCGAGACTCTGAAGAGAGCAGCCATTATCGAGTCGAGCGAATCATCGAACAGAATGGAGGGAGTGACTGCACCACCGGAGAGGATTCGGAAGCTTATTCTGAAATCGGCGGAACCCAGGAACAGATCGGAACAGGAGATCGCCGGATACAGGGATGCGCTGGACCTGCTGCATGAATCAGCCAGGGACATGGGATTCCGGGTAAACATCGTCCTGCAACTCCATCAGATACTAAACAGATATCTTCCTGGTGAGGGTGGGAAGTGGAAGATGACGGATAATGAGATTGTGGAGATGAATTCAGATGGAACTGTTAAACGTATCCGATTCCGCCCGGTAAGCGCAGTCGGGACGCCACACGCCATGGAGGACCTGGCTCGGCTTTACCATGAAGGTGCCAATGTCCAATCCAGAGAACCATTGGTGCTTATCCCTCTCACTATTCTGGACTTTCTGTGCATCCATCCTTTCACAGATGGAAACGGTCGTGCAGCCCGACTCCTTACCCTCATGCTGCTCTATCAAGCCGACTATGAAGTAGGACGTTTCATCAGTCTGGAACGCATCATCGAGGAATCGAAGGATACGTATTACGAGGCACTCGAGGCGAGTTCACAGCACTGGCACGAAGGCGGCCACGATGTCCATCCGTGGCTTAACTACTTCTGGGGTGTACTGATCCGTGCATACAAGGAGTTCGAGGAACGAGTCGGTACTGTTGAGCGGGGGAAGGGATCCAAGACGAGACTGATCCGAAACACAGTGAATCGAAAACTGCTCCCCTTCGCTATCTCTGAGATAGAGGCTGACTGCCCGGGCGTGAGTCGGGAGATGATCCGTCTGGTTTTGCGGCAGATGAGGAGTGAAGATCTTCTTGAGCTGCATGGACAGGGGCGCGGTTCAAAATGGTCGCGGATCGAGACCTGAACCTGCGTAGATAATCCAAAATAATCCCGGGACCGGCAGCGGCAGTCGAGGGATGGAGGAGCGCATGACAGAGGAAGTCATCGAGGCTGATGTCCTGTGTGTGGGAGGAGGGATCGCAGGTCTGATGGCCGCGATCCGGGCCGGAGAGTCGGGAGCGACGGTGGTTGTCGTCGAGAAGGGTAATGCCCGCTACAGCGGATGCGGGCGATCGGGAAACGACCATTTCGAAGCCTATATCCCCGAGGTCCACGGACCCGATATCGACGGATTCATCGAAGAGCTGCTGAAGACCGCGAAAGGTGAGATCCTGCTGGGCAGGAACATCTTCCAGACCCAGTTCGCCAGGGCGTTCGGGATCGTGAAGCTCTGGGACGAATGGGGTATTCCCATGAAGTACCAGGGAGGGTGGGAATTTGCCGGGCACTCCTTCCCGGGACGCACGATGACCCATATCAAATACGAGGGCAGGTTTCAGAAGGAGGTACTGATCAAGCAGGCGAAAGACCGGGGAGTCGTCATCCTGGACCGTGTGATGGTTGTTGATCTTCTGCGACAGGGTGATCGCGTCATCGGCGCTCTCGGTGTCCATACGAGAGAGGAGAAGATCCTCCTGTTCAAGGCGAAGGCCGTGATACTGGCCACCGGCAAGTGCTCCCGGCTCTACCCGAGTCTGACCCCCGGGTGGATGTTCAACGATCCCCACGGAGGAGTGCAGTCAGGAGACGGCCGCGCCATGGCATATCGGGCCGGGGTCGAACTGCAGAACGTGGAGATGCCCCAGCGTCATATCGGACCCAAGTACTTCGTCAAGTTCGGACAGGCCTCCTGGATAGGGGTGGTGAAGGATCCTCAGGGGGAACCTGCCGGCGACTTTGTGCAGAAACCGGACCGCAGGCACGGGGACATGATCCTGGAGGTCAACAAGCTCATAGCCGAGGAGTATCACGCGGCGGGGAAAGGCCCTCTCTACATGGACTGTACTGATATATCCGAAGAGGATTATGAGTACATGATGCACTGGATGGAACACGAGGGGAACATTTCTCTCCTGGACCACATGAGAGAGGAGGGGATCGATATCCGCAGGCACCCGATCGAGTTTTCAACCTACCCCCTCAGGGCAGGGGGTTTGATCGTTGCCAATGAGAAAGCGGAAACGAATCTGGAAGGATTGTACTCCGCAGGCGATGAGTCGTATGGAGACATCTCTGCTGCGGCGACGTTCGGCTGGATAGCAGGTGAAAATGCGGCGCTTGCTTCTCAAGAGACGAAGTCCTGTGACATCGAAGTCGAACGGGCGAAGATAGACGAGATGGGAAACTCCATCGAACAGCTCAGGATGAGATCGCAGGGACCCGACTGGATGGAGACGAACATCGCTCTGCAGCAGGTGATGAGTGACTATGCCGGGATGGTTCGCAATGAAGCATTGCTGGAGCAGGGTCTGAACCACCTGAAGAGGATCAGGGAGAAGGCCCGTGGTGAGTTGATCGCCAGAAATACTCATGAACTGTGGCGATGCCTTGAGGTCATCAACCTGCTTGAGATCGGTGAACTGCTTTTTCTCATGGCGCTCGACCGCAAGGAGACAAGAGGCCTCCATCGGCGTCCTGATTTTCCTGAAACGGATCCGATGCTGGACAAGGCTCACGTTGTGCACCTGATCGATGGCACGCCCAGAATCGAGTGGCGGAGCTATCAGGGAGGAGAATAATGCCACCGGTCATTGATCCTGATCTCTGCTCACGGTGTGGTCAGTGTGTGGATATCTGCTCGGAAGATGTCTTTTTTGGATCAGATGAGGGTGAGGTCCCAACGGTGACCTATCCTCTCGAGTGTATCCACTTCAGCGGATGCGTCTACGAATGCCCGGATGAAGCCATTACGCTCCGTATCCCTCTGCCGATGCTGCTGGTGTACCGGCCCACATCAACCGGTCAATAACGCGAGTACCTGCTGACATGAGACGACCAGAGACCTCATCGGTGGAAGAGCGATCCCCCACATTCTCTGAAGCGGTTATCACGGTAGTAATCATCGCCGGAACGATCATCGTCTGCCTGCCTCTGCAATCGGGCCTGCAGGCCGTATTCCTGCCGTTGACCCTGGGCGTGGGCATCGCCGGAGTGCTGAACCGCTACCTCCACAGACCGTGGGGGGACTTCCAGAGAGGTGTGATCGAAGGAGTCAGCAAGGTGAGCATCGCGATGCTCATCCTGCTGCTGATCGGCGCGCTCGTGGGGGTGTGGATCCAGGTAGGAGTCATACCGACTCTCATCCATTACGGTCTGCGCATCCTCTCACCCTCCTTCTTTCTACCCGGCGCGTTTCTGGTCTGTCTGATCATTTCGCTGGTCATGGGTACCTCCTACGGCACCATCGGGACGGTGGGCATCGCCCTGATAGGCATGGCCGTCGCTTTCGGAGTACACGTACCCGCAACCGCAGGGGCTGTTCTGTGCGGGGCATATTTCGGCGACAAGATGTCACCCCTCTCGGATACGACCAACGTCGCGGCCGCTATGGGGGAGGCCGACATATTCCGCCATATCCGCTCGATGATGTACACGACCGTCCCCGCCGCGGTGATCACCTTCGTCCTGTTCTGTTTCGCCGGACAGCATGCCCGCTCCATGGATATCACCCAGTTGCAGCCGATGCTGGAGGGGATCGGGAATCACTGGAACATCTCCCTGTTCAATATCTTTCCGATCGTTTTGATGCTGGGAATGGCACTCCGGAGAGTCGGCACGCTGCTGCTCCTGTTCATCAGTTTTCTTGCCGGGGCGGTCTGGGCAGTAGTCTTCCAGAATGCCTCCCTGGCGTCGGTGTTCATCACCGCTACGACCGGCTATCAATGCGAATCGGGTGTCGCGAGTGTAGACCAGGTGTTGACGCGCGGCGGGATCACCTCCATGCAGGCGGTGATAATCCTGATTCTTCTCGCGGGGGCCCTCGGTGGCGCCATGAAGGTCACCGGAGTGCTGGAGGTTCTCGTTGAGGGTCTGGCGAGGTGGATCAGGAGCACGGGGGCCCTCATCGTGGCGGTGCTCGTCTCGTCCTATCTCGTGATCCTGTTCACGGGCAATCAGGTGCTTGCCATCATCCTGGTGGGCCAGGTATTCCTGCCCGTTTTCAGGGAACGGGGTATAGACAGTGTCGTACTCACACGATCGCTGGAAGACTCGGGGACGCTTGCGGCTCCGCTGGTGCCCTGGGGAGTGGCGGGGGGTGTGTGCTCTGAGTTGCTCGGTGTCCCCACAATCGAATATCTACCCTATATGTGGTTTGCCTTTCTCGTGCCGGTTTTCTCGGTAGTCTACGGCTATACCGGATTTGCCGTGTGGAAGGCGACGAACGACTGATGCAGGAAACCTTCGGCAACTACCTGTACACCAGGACTGACACTGGACAGATCCGGGAAATTCTTCCGAATCCGGATAACTGATTAAATACCAATCATTTACAGAATAATTACGGAACTGACAGTACCTCCCTTTTCAGATGAAGCGGTAATCCGTATCTGTGCATCGGCGTTGTTCTTCTGCACGATCCAGACCACACTGGCAATGCTGCTGCGATCCTCTGACTTGACAGGATAAGAACCTGTCAGGTGTCCCAGATCGATTCTTGGTCTTCCATCAACCAGTTCACAACCCTCCAGCTCTATAGTGGCGATTACTTCATTTACAACCTCCGCCTCGATACCTCGTTCGGTCAGATTGGTGGGCAGATATCCCGTATTGGAAATGGTGACTTCCACGCTGAACCGATTATCCCCGAGTGGAGTCACTTTCGGCTCGGACATTTCCAGCAGGGGTGACTGACCTGCCAGCCAAAGTATCCATGGCATCTGCAGGGCGCACTCCTCTTCGAGCAGTTCGGCTGGGGGGTTCTGTGAGATGAATTTCTGGCGCCATCCACCGATCTCAATTCTGCCGAACTCCGGGTGCTCGTACATCTCCCAATCCACGAAGTACTTGCCCCCCAGTTCCTCATCGTTGAATCGCAGGCGTTCCAGCTCATCGGTTCTGCCGTCGTTATTGTAGTCAGCAGAGATCCCCGGCCAGTATTCGGGTACCCAGCCGATTATGCCCCTGTCCCAGTAGGCCCAGCTGATAAGGGTCCCGTACCGGTGGCGCGTAGGGTGGGTCGAACTGGGCCGTACCGCCCGACCGGTCGTTTCCGTGTATTTCTCTCCAAGAGTCACGATCAGTGCGATGTCGGCCGGGTCGAAGCGGGCCGGATCCGTGGCGGAAGGTAGCCGGAAGACGAACCCTCCCGAGGTATGGTTGTGCACGATCCCGGTTATGTTCGGGTGCTCGTTGATGAATCTCACCGTGGCGTAAGTCTCAGGTTCGGAGAGGGGGAAGTCGCCGGCGCCCGGCTGCAGGTATTCGGGTTCCCAGTTCCGCGGGAAGTTACGGTTCATGTCGAGACCGCCGATGTCGTCTTCGTTCAGCCTTCCATCCCGGTCGTTGTCAAGACCTTCACTAACCACCCGGTAAAAGGACCCCTCGGTGACATCCCTGCCTCTTCGGATCATGATTCTGGGATCGTCCCTGCTGATCGTCATGTTGCCTTCGGGATCAGGAATCCGCATCCGGGTGATGAAGCCGTCACCGTTCAGGTCTTCGGCGGGATCCTCATCGGCCTGACCGTCATTGTCACTGTCAACAGGGTGGACGGTGCTGCGGAGTGATACATCCTTCAGAAGTGCCAGATCGGCACCGTCGGGATTGAATTTTGGGCGCAGGTAGAATACCCGGGTGTCGAGCAGGAGCGTGACTTCAGGATCTTCACCATAGCGGTCGAGCAGGTATCCCATCAGGTAAAGAGTCACCGCCGAGCCGGTCAATTCCCCGGAATGTATATTCCCGTCAACGTAGAATCCGGGTTTCTCTTCTGCAGGTCGATTCCCGAAGCTGGTGACCTCCATCACCATCAGGTCCACGCCTTTGTAGCTTTTCCCGATCGAATAGAGTCTGGTCAGGTGGGGATACTTCTGAGCGTAATGCTGCATGATGACATTGGTTTCGTCATTTGAATAGTAACGGTTCCAGTCGACTCGATCGTCCTGTATGAGATGATTGCCCGACTGACAACCGGCGGTACAGAATATGAGAATGAGGACCATCACGGTCAGAACCGGACAGATCTTTTCCCTGGAGATGAGTAACCGTGGCAGACGCATTGTCGAGAACCTCCACTCAGTGTACAGAATCAATGGGCAAGAGTAGCGTGTTCAGGCAAAGAGGGCCAGACGAGTTGGATTCCTGAGAGATTCCCGGACGACACCAGACCAGAGATCATCCATATCTCCTTCACCAATCAAGTCACCTGCGGTTACTATCCCGGCATCATGATCGATGAGACTATCAAACAGTACAAGATCATCGAGAAGATCGGTGAGGGTGGGATGGGGGAGGTGTGGCTTGCTGAGGATACAACGCTTGGTCGGAAAGCTGCCCTCAAGTTCCTGCCGTCTGGTATTCATTCCTCCGATGAAGAACAGGCCAGGTTCCTTCGAGAAGCCCAGGCAGCCTCTGCCCTCGATCATCCAAACATCTGTACAATCTATGAGGCTGGAGACACCGATGATGGCCGAACCTTCATCGCTATGGCCTTCTGTGATGACGAGACCGTTAAAGAGAAGATCTCCAGGGGGCCTCTGGAACTCGATGAAGCCATTGATATCGCGATCCAGACAGGCGAGGGACTCGCAAGGGCTCACAAGGAGGGAATCGTTCACCGGGACATCAAGCCTGCCAACACGATCCTCACTAAAGACGGTATTGTAAAGATCGTGGACTTTGGCCTGGCGAAGCTTTCAGGGGCTACTCAGCTCACCAGGACCGGTTCTTCGATGGGCACAGCAGCTTACATGTCACCAGAACAAGTGCGTGGAGATGAGGTAGATCATAGAGCCGATATCTGGTCGCTCGGTGTAATGCTATTTGAAATGGTGGCCGGACAGCTGCCCTTCCAGGGGGACAATGAGACAGCCATGATGTACTCGGTCCTGAATGAGGAACCTGAAAGCCTGGTTTCTCTTCAAGAGGACAGCCCTCTGGGTCTGGAAGAAGTGGTCGGCAACGCTCTCGTGAAAGATTTGACCAATCGATATCAGAGCGCACATGAAATGGTTGAGGAATTAAAGAAACTGTCAGCCGATGAGACCGGACAACAGAAGTGGGAGAATTCGATTGTCGTTCTGCCGTTTGAGGATATGAGTCCGGATAAAGATAACGAATATTTCAGTGATGGTTTGACCGAGGAGATTATAACAGACCTCTCAAAGATCCAATCTCTGCGCGTTATCTCACGTAACTCCGCCATGATGATGAAAGGTACCAGCAAGAGTACAAAGGCAATCGGGCGAGAGTTGAATGTGCAGTTTGTTCTGGAGGGGAGTGTGCGCAAAGCAGGTAACGACCTCCGAATCACTGC
>JALGVQ010000138.1 GCA_025774615.1 bacterium | reverse complement strand
TGTCACGATTGCACTCCAGATCTATGAATGTTCAATTTATCAATTGATAAGTATAATATATGATGCTTACTATGCCAGGACTCTCTTCAACCAGATTGCTGATTATGAAAAGCAACGAAGCCATTCTCCTGATTGACCGGGAGAGTCCGCTGGGATAGCACTACCTTACACACCAGAAGGTCGTTTGCTTGCATAGCCGTCAGCAATTGTAGATCGTTGCTTGCATAGCCGTCAGCAATTGTAGATCGGGAAACAAAGAAGGAGAGATCCAATGAACAATCGACCACCGCTGAGGGAGGATATTTTTGTGGAGGATCTGGTCGAAGCATATCCCGAGTTAATCGGTCCTCTGGCATTCAAGGGTATTGTCTGCATTGTCTGCGGGGAAGCATATTGGGGTACACTCAAAGAGTTAGCGGCAAGTAAGGGCATCACGGATATGGAGGCCTTGATCAAAGACCTGAGAATGGACATGGCCCAGGGTCCGATTTGATAGGACTCCTGGTGGGTATTCTACTTCTAACATTCGGATTCTGAAGGAAATATACCATGAAATGCATCCTCACAACCGACGGTTCAGAAGCCAGCCTGAAAGCCGTGACCTGGGCGGTTCAACACCTGCAGTTCGACGCCGAGACGGTACTGTTCCTGATCTATGTCTTCCCATTGCCTCGCGACGTTGAAACCTATTCTCATCTGCTTTCACTCCCGAAGGATGCCTCCGATGAGCGGGTTGTTCAGATTTCTCAATCCGTTATGGAACGTACAAGGAAAGTTCTCGGAGATCTGGACGCGCAGGTACATGAGGTGACCCTGGTCGGCAATCCCGCTCAGAACATCGTGGAGTTCGCTATCGCACAGACAGCGGATCTGGTGGTGACGGGCACCCATGGGCACAGTCCGGGAGTTGAATTGTGCCTGGGGAGCGTTTCAAACGCTGTTGCACACCGCGCGCTCTGCCCCGTCCTCATAGTCAGGTAGCTACAGAACCGTTGCTACCGATTGTATCACGGGATAGCGCACTATCCCTTACAGGCTGGAGCGGGATCCTTCGTGAAGAGCTGGCGAGTCTCCGGCAATTATTTGAGAGCAGGGGGGGGGCAATCTATTGTATATCAACGGGTTATCTGGTGAACGATACCGGATTCGAGCCAGTGACTTCCTGCGTGTAAGCTAAAAAAACATGGTTTGGCACATATCTGGCACGCGGAAGAATGTTGAAAATTTACTTGAATAGCCTTCGCAGTAATTCCCCACGAGGAATATGATAATGTTCTGCCACATCACCCAAAATACCTGCAAGTGTTCCGATTCTCAGTGACTTATGCACCGGTATAGTAAGGTGATGTTCCCCCTCCTCAATTGTTGTTAGTCGCACATGGCTGCCTTTCTGCCGAGTAACTTCATAACCCAATTTTTTAAGAGCGGTTATGAGGTCCTGAGCAGAAAGATCCCGAGGTATTCTCATACCGAAAGTATTTCTTCACGAACGAAATGGATCCTGACCACTTTTGGAGAACTGTCATCTTCAAAATGACATTTAACTGCCTCACGGATCTCCTCACGGAGATCTTCAAGCGAATCTGCCTCTGCGAAGATAGATTCCCCAAGGGCTCGAGCAGTGTAACCACCTTCAGGAGCTTCATTAACGATGAATATCAGTTCATCCATGATCATCATTCCTTTGAAGGAATCTCTGATTGTGTGACTCCATTGTAAGGAAGAATAGCAATTCGAGCGAATCTATAGTGCGTTGGTACTGGTGTGCGATACCGGATTCGAACCAGTGACTTCCTGCGTGTAAGGCAGGCCCGGGCCACTATGCCCCAGGCGGTCCCAACCGGTCCTGACCGGCCCCGCCCACATCCGTGAAAGCCGGTGCGGAAAACGGGGGTAACGGCACCCGATCAGATGTATCCGAACACCAGTGGAAAGGCGATCACGACGATCGCCGCCCACAAGGCGTAGACTGGCAGGTAATCCGTTTGCCAACGTTCGAGGAGCGAGAACGAGCCTCGCCTGCGCAGGAACCTCACGTAGAGCACGGCAGACCATGCCAGATTGACCAGAAGAATCAAGTTCACACCCAGGGCGGCCACGCGATTCGGGCTGAATCCGAACTCGGTGATGCGCGCGGCGATGGCCCACAGCGCTACCGCGTCGGCCAATAGCGCGCTGACCACCAGCACAACCTGCACTACATCGAAGGCGCCGGGTGGGGACCGGGGGTCCCGGGCGGAGACGGAATAGAGCAGAAGGCCAAGGACCACCACCAGGAGCAGGTCGAAAGCTATAAGCACGTCTCGCTCGATGTCAACTCCCGGTCCGGTCCACAGCAGGGTCCCAAGAAAAGTGACCAGTACGACGGCGAAAAGGGGTGTGAAGAGGCGCGTCAACACGGGCGCCATGTTCTCGATCACGCTTTGCTTGGCCTCCACCAGCCAGGAGGCGATCACGACGGCCCCGGCCGCTCCGCACAGCAGCACCCACGACCCGAGGATGGGCTCGAGGTCGATTCCAATGGCCTGGAAGATCATCCCCATGAACCCCGTGAAGACGCCCCCGCCGAGGGCGATCAGAACGTAGTAAATGAACAGCTCACCCGAGAATCGAATGAAGTCCATGCGACCGCCCACCTGGCCCCATCGGTCGCTCGCGTACGCGATGCCCACGACCAGCCAGAGCGCAATAGGCAGGTGCAGCGCCGTAAGCGCCTCGGTGTAGCCGCTCGGGGAGAATGGATAGACGTTGGCGAATACGCCCGCCGCGACGATCGCCACGGCCAGCCAGCGGAGCGTGCTGGTGTCAAGCCGGCGTTTCCAGACGAAATAACCGGTCAGGAGGGGCAACACGAAAATACTCAGATTGCGGGCGTAGAAGCCGGCGTCCTGGTCCAACTGTATCCCGAAGGCCACCGGCACTTTGATGACCACGGCCGCCGCCACCGCAAGACAGAAGGCGACGATGGCATCCGTTCGGGCCCGCGCTCGTGGCTCCTCGGAATCGGAGGGGCCAACGACAAGTTGCTTCCAGAGGCGGTCAGAGTGCTCGCGTGCGAACTCCCGTGAGAGGGCGTCGAGGTCACCCATGCGCTTCACTGCCACCAGGAACGCTTCATCGGTGGCGAGCCCCGCGTCGACCAGGACCGCTACCTGCTCACGCAGATGGTCTTCCAGCTCCGCTACGTCGACGGAGTGGATCGCCTGCCGGCGGCGGACGTAGCTTCGCCATCGGTCGATCTGCTCCTCAAGCGATACCGCATCACCCGGAACCGGCATCGCTCAGGCTCCCTGTGGAAGTGGTATGGCTGACGCCGAGTGGCTGGCTGGGACGCGAAGGCAGAGCGCCTGCCAGATGCCCCGTAGTGTTGCGTCCACCGCTTGCCACTGCCCGCGTTCCTCAGCGAGCTGCGCCCGGCCCCGGGGTGTGATCCGGTAGTACTTGCGACGGCGTCCACTCTCCGCAACTTCCCACCGCGCCTCGACATGGCCGAGCCGCTCGAGCCGATGCAGAACGGGGTAGAGCATCCCGTCCGTCCACTCCATGCGCCCTCCGGACAACTCCTGAACTCGCTTGAGGATGGCGTAGCCGTAGCTGTCCTCTTCGGCCAGGATCGCCAGGACGATCGGGGTCGAGGAAGCGGCTATCAAGTCCTTGTTGATCTCCATGATTTCACCCGTCGCTCGGCGCAAATGGACTCGAATCCGAGTGTACATAGAAGCATTATACATGGCAGTGTCAGGTATGTCAAGGACCGCGGATTAAAGGAGCATAACCACAGGACATTCCCCGTACCACTTGCCGTGAATGGCGACGAGGTCTGCGCGGACCAGTATCTGAACAACCGTGTTGGATTCATTTTTTGGCACATATCTGGCACACGGATCCATCCTCTTTCAGAGATCACCACTCCGGGAGACGTTCAGTCGATCACTTCACCGGCATGCGGAAATGTCTTCGAAAGAATGCCACGTATTCGTCGAAGGGCGTACCACCGGGAGTCTCCTCCCTCAGGCGGAAAACGCACGGTATGCCGAGCTGGTCCAGTTTTTCCTTGAGGATGAATCCCAGCCCGGGATGGTGGACGTACTGATCGCCCGTGCATCCGGGCGGCAAGGGCAGATCCGGCTGGTTGAAATACATGAACACCGGAGGATCATCTGCCGTCACGTGATTGATCGGCGAGGCTTCTTCAAACAGCATGATCTTATCCGGATCCAGGATCTCTTCCGGCGCTGTGATGCCGAAGAATTGCAGGAGGGCGGGATGGTCCTCCTCCGTATCGAAGAATTCCCGGAGGAACCGGGGATCCACAGAAGCCGGGCTGTCATAGGGCACAAGGGCGGATAGCCGGGTGGACTGACGAAGAACAGGATCATAGCTGGCCGGGTCGGCAAGGTCATCATGAAACGCCAGCCACATCGAGATGACGGCACCCGCCGAGCCGCCTGTGGCACCGACCCGACCGGGGTCGATGTTGTAGTCCCGGGCATGATGGCGGAGGAACTGGAGTGCTCGAGCAGAGTCGAGCATCTGAGCCGGATACGGAGCAACATCTGTCAGCCGGTAGTTGACTCCGGCAACGGAGATACCGGCTTGCAGCAGCTTGATCAGGAGAGGAGCGAGCATGCTACCTCGCTTGTCGCCTGCGCGAAAGCCCCCGCCATGGTAGAAGATCACCAGGGGGG
The DNA here is from genome assembly GCA_025774615.1 of bacterium. Lineage (GTDB taxonomy): Bacteria > Blakebacterota > Blakebacteria > Blakebacterales > Blakebacteraceae > Blakebacterum. The sequence goes on along the minus strand of JALGVQ010000138.1, from coordinate 4,249 downwards.
TCGGGATCGGAGAGTCGACCAGCCAGAGATCCAGGACATTCGATTCGAACGGCCCATACCGGATATCCCGGATCTCGGTTCCGGGTATGATGTCGTTACCGGTCAGGTTGACGAGTCGGCTGCCATCAGCCTGGACGCAGAAGATATCGTCGAGGATCCAGACCAGACCCCGGTCCGAGCTGAAGAGAATCTGTTGAGAATCAGGGGACCAGGCGTACTGACGATCCCTCCCGGGAGCGGCAGTCAGCCTGGTCAGGGAGGATCCATCTGCGGTCATGGTATAGATCTCCGAATCCCCATCCCGGTTGGATTGAAACGCGATCATCTTCCCGTCGGGGGACGGGATGGCGTATCCGTTGTCAGATGCGGAATCGGTCAGCTTCGTCTGGTGGGAACCATCCCGATCCATGATGTAGATCTGGGTTCGTCCGTCACGGTCTGACTGGAAAAGGATCCTGTTCCCATCGGGGAGCCAGGAAGCTTGCTGATCATTACCGGGATTATCGGTCAATCTGAGCCGGCCACTACCGTCCGGATTCATCAGGTAGATATCCAGGTCCTGACCCCGGATTTGAGAATTGAAGACGATCCTGGATCCGTCCGGTGACCAGCGAGCACCGCCGTCATAACCAGGATGATCCGTCAGCCTGAGCAGACCGGTCCCGTCCGTGTTCATGACGTAGAGTTCATAGTCACCGTCCCGGTTCGATTGGAAGACCATCTTCGAACCGTCAGGCGACCACGATTCAAACCAGTCGACCATCTTCGATCCATCAGGCGACCACGACTTGAACCAGTCGTACGGTGAATCTCCGGTGAGATCGGTCTTGTCAGAACCGTCGGCGTTCATGACGCAGATGTAGTTCACGCCGTCCCTGAGCGCGCTATAGACGATCCTGGTGCCGTCAGGGGACCAGAACGGAGCGTAGTCACCGGAATCGGGCTCGTTCGTCAACCGGATGACATCGGAACCATCGGCATCCATGACATAGATCTCTTCGTTTCCATCGCGATCTGAACGGAACGCGATTCTGGTGCCGGATGGATCCCATTGCGGGAATCCGTCTTTCGCCGGAACCATGACGGACTGTTCCAGGCGGGAGAGTACCCCGCTCCGGACTTCCATCTCGCTCAGTGCTTGACCTGACTCCATCCCGGGACTCTCCCCACCACTCCAGAGAGCATGTACGGCCAGGAACGGGAACAGCAGACATGCAAACGGGACGGTCCTGCGCATCAGGGTCCTCCGACGGGATAGACAGGAGATTAGTCCTTCTCTCCTATTGATTAACCAGAACATCACTGGAGGCTGATTATCGCATCAATGGGATGCGGCTGCAATAAAAGGAGTGTTCCGGGGCGGGGATCCAGACACTTCACGAGCGCATCCTGGCTCTGGAGATGTAACAAACACTGGGGGAAGGTCAAACGAGTGAACTGGTGGGCGATACCGGATTCGAACCAGTGACTTCCTGCGTGTAAGGCAGGCCCGGGCTACTATGCCCCCACCGGCCCCTACCGGAACAGACTTTGGCACATAGCTGGCACACGAACTGACTGAGGAAAATTATCTCTCGGGCACAGGCCTGTATCGTATCAGCGTTATAGCTTCTTATGCCACGTATTTCGACTTACCTGCCTGATTTACCCTTATTTTCGGCTTTACTGCATCTACTTCGACCACTATAATAAGCATCATTTCGACCAATCAATACAATATTAACAATATTTCGACCTGAATGAGGGAATTTCGACCGATGATACAGCGATCCGATCAGCCCCAGTTCTTTCAGGAACACCTCATACCCGATGGGGCCCGACTCGCCGGATGGGCGGCAATCGTCCAGGATTTCGGACTTCAGGCCCCGGTGAGGAAGCCTTCTGCTGTTGCAGAGGGATATATCAAAGGCAGTCAGCGACTCGAAGGAGGTTGGACCCTCTTCGACAAGCGCTACTGGCCCGGCAACAGCGTTATCGAACACCTGGTATTCGCGTTCCGGCATGAATCTGTTGACCTGCTGATCCTCAAGCTCCTTTTCACCGGAATCTCACCGGGCAAGATCGCCGGTTTCATCAGAGCGACTCCGAAGGGTACGGTCAACCGTCGTGTCTGGTTTCTTTACGAATTGCTGACCGGCACGACGCTTGATATCGAGGACGCACCCATGGTCACCGCCATCGATGCGCTCGATCCCGAGAAGTACTTCACCGGCAAACCGGTCCTCGAAAGACGATATCGGGTCCGGGATAACCTGCTCGGTGGCGGAGAGGTATGCCCGATCATCCGTCGGACAGATGTCCTGGAGAAATATCTCAGTCGCGATCTCGCATCTGAAGCTGCCGCGATCATCGGCCGGACCAGCGTGCACCTGATAACGCGAGCTGCCAGCTTTCTGTTGCTCGCCGACAGTCGAGCCAGCTTCGAGATCGAGGGTGAGCGCGCGCCACGCAACCGGCTGGAGCGTTGGGGCCGGGCAGTCATGCAAGCAGGAAGAAATCAGCTCTCACTCGACGAATTGAACCGGTTGCACGGTATTCTGATTCAGGACACGCGTTTTATCCATCCGGGGCTGCGACCCGACGGTGTATTCTTGGGCGATCGTGATCCCGAGGGAAACCCACTCCCTGAATTCATCGGAGCACGGCCTGAAAATCTGACTGCTCTGCTGATGGGTCTGTTCGCTATGGACAGGCGAATGGCGGAGAGCGACCTGGATCCGGTTCTGCAGGCGACAGCGACGGCGTTCGGCTTCATCTACATCCATCCTCACCAAGATGGGAACGGCAGGCTTCATCGGTGCCTGATTCACCACGTTCTGGCAGAGCGCGGCTTTACGCCGGAAGGCCTGGTCTTCCCGGTCTCTTCAGTAATGCTCGACCGGATCGGTGAGTACCGCTCGACATTGCAAGGTCATTCCAGGCCACTATTGGACGAGACAGCCGATTTGTATCGGTACTACGATTGCACCGAGGAAGCAGAGTTTCTCTACTCGTGCGTCGCCCGCACCATCGAACACGACCTGCCCCAGGAGATCGACTTCCTGCGCCGGCAGGATGAGGCCGAGCGGCGTATCGGGGAGATAGTCGAGATGCCCGATCGACAGGTCCGGGATCTCATCATGTTTATTCGCCAGAACGGCGGTTCCATCCCGAAGAGACGTCGGGAGAACGAATTCGCTTCCTTGACAGATGAAGAGTCAGGGCATATCGAAGCAATCTATATGGATGTATTCGGTGACGAACCATGGTAACTGGTGGGCGATACCGGATTCGAACCAGTGACTTCCTGCGTGTAAGGCAGGCCCGGGCCACTATGCCCCAACCGGTCCTGACCGGTCAGTACCGGACAAAACGGCTCCAGCAAAGGCTCTATGTCGAGTTAGCGATCGGCCCCAACCGGTCACCACCGGCCCCTGCCGGAACATAGTTTGGCACATATCTGGCACACGAAACGATCCTTTTCTCAGTGTAACCATATCCAGGGACAGTTCACTCTAAGGAGTCTACGGAGGACTGGTGATACAGACTGAAATGTGTCGGACCTGAGTGAGGCCGTCTCGGTATCAGTAACTGCGCACGGCACGAGCAAAGTTGAGTCTGGTGTTCCGGTCAGACCAATCAACCCGGCCTGAGAAGAGAACCACCCAGGCACGTCCATCAGGTCTTCTGTCACCAGTCCAGATACACCAGTTATCGCGGAAGAACAGGGGATCGATAAACATACCCTGGTTCTTCCTCGTGTTTTCAAGGAGTGACGCGGCTTCTTCCAATGTCGGCAGGCGCCAGTCATTATAGTTTGCGTAACCAGCACTATTCAGTTCATCTATCCACTGTTCAGCTTCGGGATAGGTCACGAAATCTTCCGTTCCCGATTGATGCCACATCAAGCCGGCTCTTCGGTCGATGACGATCTTATCACCACCACTGGATTGGGGTTCGAACTCATTCTCATAGTCGCCGGATGGATTCCAGTACCGGTCGAAAAGTCCCTTCTGACGCATCATCTGCTGACCATCCAGCCAGGACATGGTAGTGTAACTCTGCCGAAGGATTCCGGTCGGGATTGCAGATCCAGACTCAGATTCAGATGGCGTGTCCGGGAGACCATATCCAGGTTGTGGTTCGGTTCTCACCAGTCTGATATAGAAGGGAATACAGAAAGCTTCCCGATACGATTCCGCTGCGATAAATCCGCTGAGCGTGTCTTCCTTCACGCTCAGCCTGAGGTAGAGCTTGTGCCTGAACCGTA
>JALGVQ010000137.1 GCA_025774615.1 bacterium | reverse complement strand
ATGTCAGAGCCCAGGTGGACCGCCTGACGGAGAGTCTCGAGGCGATCCGTGATGCGCATGTCGCCAAGCTGGATGTGGTCTATCGCAACATGTGCGCATCGATGGAAGTACGGCCGCAGCGTGTCACACTTACCGATCTTGAGCGGGAATATGCGCGGATGGTTCCCCGTTACAAATACCAGTACTACTCAGAGGAATACCGGGCTGCTTCAGCACAGGTGAACCAGTACGTACCGAGAGAGCATCGGGTGCGTGGGTTGGCGGGTACGATCGTGCCGTGGTCGGTCGACGGTGAGCGCAGCATCCTCGATATCTACAATCTGGCGCGAGCGGAATTCGGAAATGTCACCACCAGCAATACTGAATGGAAATTCGCCTATGCGGTGACCCCCGAAACCGGTGATGTGACCCTTGAGGCTGTAGCCGGAGTCATCCTGGCGATGGAACAGGCGGGGCTGGTCGAGATCGAGAGGAAATAGGGGGAGAGCAACTGAATTTTCCAGGGGTGGTGTCAGTCCCCAGAAAAAGGATCGGATGAAGATGAGGAGGTCAGCCACGCTTCGGCCTCCTTTCCCTTCTTGAACACCCTGACCTCGATCTTCCTGGCCAGGTCGGCGTACTGCTGATACATCCGGGCAAGGCCGTACTGCAGGCCCGGAGCGACCACAAGAGCTACCCGGGGTGGTTTCTGTTCCTTCCAGAGTCCTCCAATCAACTGAGCCAGATCTTTGATCTGTCCACTTGTGATGGAGCCCTCCGCCTCACGCACATCCCAGAGTGCGGGCATCTCGGGATCGAAATCAGGACTGGAAAGAGTTTCAGCGAGTTCGGAACTGATGACCTCAGGTAGAACCGGGCCGGAGATGGTATGGTATCGTATTCCACGGTCGGAATCTATGCGAGTGGTGATCGGCATAATATCCACCTATTACACCTCAACCCTGCGGACATACAAGACAAACCTGTTCTGGGGTGGTTCTCACCCTGCGTGTTTACTATCGTATTTGGGATATGCTTACTGAATATGCAGATGGCCCCACCGATCTTACTGCCTGCGATCCTGCCCGCGGATCGAAACCCAACAACACGAGGATTAATCCATGAGAGACACCAGGAATCGCGTAGTCGCGTCCCTGACACTGGCACTCGCCATCCTCTCTTTCGGCGCTCCGGCTGCCTCAGCCCAGACCGCTCTTTCCACCGATGATCTCAACGTTTTCGGCTGGCACCACGTCGGCCCATGGACGTTCTCAGGCCGGATCAGCGCGATCACTGTTCCGGACGGTCAGAGTGACGTCTACTACATCGGTGCTGCTTCAGGAGGAGTATGGAAGAGCGAGGACAGGGGTATCAGTTTTACTCCCATCTTCGAGAACTACGGGAACATGAGCATCGGCTTCATTGCGGTTGCTCCTTCTGATCACAACATCATCTACCTCGGGACTGGAGAGGCGATGCACGCCCGTTCGAGTTCTCACGGGAACGGTGTATTCAAATCGACCGACGCCGGTGAGACCTGGACCCATCTCGAGGATCTGCGGGAGAGTCATTACATCAACAAGATTGCCGTCCATCCCACGAATCCCGACATCGTCTACGTCGCGACCGAGGGGAAACTGTACAGCAACGAGATGGACTGCGACCGCGGATTCTACAAGTCGACCGATGGCGGCGACAGTTTCGCGCGGGTCTGGCCCCTCGATGACCGCGGAGTGGGTGATTTCGTGATGGATCCGAACAACCCCGACGTCATAATAGCTGCGGCCTACAAGACCTTCCGCCGGTCATACACCTTCATCGACCGCCAGGAGGGGAACTGGCTCTACAAGACCACCGACGGCGCCCGGACCTGGAAGCGCCTTGAGAACGGCCTGCCGATGGACGTTCCAATGGGACGTCCCGGTCTGGCGATGTACCCGAAAGACACGAACATCGTCTACGCCCGTCTCGACGAACTGGTGAATCTCGGTCTGACACAGACGAGTAACCGGTCGAATTATAACCAGCGCAGTCTCTTCCGTGACAGTTTCACCTTCGGGGAGTGGGCGGATCTTGAGATCGATTCCCGGATCACCCGCCAGACGCGCCACAACAAGATTGATGCTGAGTCCGCCAGCGATCTCGCCTCGGCGCTGAACGAACTGATCGGCGACGAGGAGTTCCTGAGCAGCGCCCGGGTGAACATGGAACGGTTCAACCAGACCGCCCGTGAAGTGTTCGCCGATGATGAGGACATCATCGCAAGCATCGATGAGATCGAGAGGCTGCTGGCGACTCCCGAGGTGGACACGGGGAGCGGTGAACCGAACGCCGGTCGCTATCAGACCATCAACCGGCACATCCTGCAGACGATCTACGGCGGAGCCCTGCGCATCGCCCAGCCGGTGGAACGAGCCGGGGTGATCTTCCGCTCCGACGATCAGGGCGAGACCTGGACGCGGATGACCGAGTACGCGCACCAGGGCGGCAGTCAGGTTATCAACCAGACCGAATCGGGGTATTACGGTCGCCTCGAGGTCGACCCTAACGATCCCGATAAACTGTACGCCTGCAATACAAGGGTCAACATCTCAGACGACGCCGGGAAGACCTTCAGTGGCGTTCGCTGGTATAACGGCAAGAACCTGATCCATGTCGATACGCGCGTCATGTGGGTCGATCCTGTAAACTCGAACCACATGCTGAACGGTAACGACGGGGGTCTCAGCGAGACCTACGACGGCGGCGACCACTGGCACCAGAAGGACCGGATCGCCAGCCAGCAGTTCTACGACATCTCGGTCGACGACGCATTTCCCTACAATGTGATGGGCGGCACCCAGGACAACGGCGCATGGTTCGGCCCCTCACGGACCCGGAACTCATACGGTGTCTTCCCCTCCGACTGGACCTACCTCCCCACCGGTGACGCCTACTACGTTCTGCGCGACTGGTGGAACCCGGAGTGGATCTACTACGAGAGCCAGTTCGGCGCCTCGAGCCGGATGAATTTCGATACCGGCCAGACAACCGGTCTGGCACGGCGGACCACCGCTGAAGAGAGTGCGGCCGGTATGCCCGCTCAGCGCTACCAGTGGGACGCGCCGATCCATCTCTCTCCCCACAACCCGGGGATCGTCTACGTCTGTTCCCAGCACGTCTGGCGATCAGAGACCCGTGGTGAACCGGGCAGCTGGCAGAAGATGAGTCCCGACCTCAGTCGCAACGATCCGGAACGGCAGGAGCTGTCGGGCCTGACGAACATGCAGTACGCGACCATCTTCACCTTCGCCGAATCGCCGATCAAACCGGGTGTCTTCTGGGCCGGCACCGATGACGGGAACCTCCAGTTGAGCACCGATTTCGGTCAGAACTGGACCAACATCACGTTCGGGTTCTGGAACGAGGATGGGACGCCGAAGAGCGGAACTCCTGGCGACCGGATCCCCTTCGACCAGTGGGTCGTCCGCGTGGCTCCCTCCTCGGTCGAACTCGGACGGTGCTACGTGGCCTGGTCGGGCTACCGCACCCATGACGAGGACACCACCTACCTCTTCGTCACCGAGGACTTCGGCAAGACCTGGACAGATCTCAGCAACGGGATGATGAATCCGGTCAATGATGTCGTCGAGGACCCCGACAACGCAGACGTGCTCTACCTGGCCACCGACTACGGACTCCTCGTCTCGTGGGACCGCGGCGGGAACTGGACCAGGATGCAGGGCATGGTCGGCCGGGGGAACCAGGCCGTGCCGGCACCCGATGTCATCATCTACGACATCGACATCCAGGAACGTGAGCGCGACATGGGGATCGGCACGTACGGACGAGGTATCTACCTCGCCGACATATGGCCGGTCAAGGAGTTCAGTGACGAGGTATTCGCGAAAGCGTCCCACCTCTTCGAGCCCCAGCGGGTCGTGAACTGGGCGATGATCGAACGCAAGGGCCCGACCTACGGCGAATTCGCCTGGGTCGAGAACCCACGGTCGGAAGCCTCCATCTACTACTACCTGAAGGAAGATGTCGACAAGGTTCGTATCGTGATCACCGACCTGGAGGGCAATGAGGTCTCCGCCACCAGCGGTGACAAGAGCTCAGGTCTCCACAAATCCACGTGGAACCTGCGCGCGCGTCGCATAAGTGGTGCAAGCGGCCGCGGAGGAGGCGGTCAGAGGCCGGGCGGATTCGGCGGTGGTAATCCCGCCGGCACGTACAAGGTCATGCTGGAAGTGAACGATGAGGTGGTCATGACCCACACCCTGCGGGTTGTCCAGGATCCGATCCTCAATCCTGACAAGCCGTAAGCAGTTTCTTCAGTCTGACCGTTACGAATTGAGAGGGCCGGCAGGTGATGCCGGCCCTCTTTTTTGTGCCATACGCTTACTCCGTGATCTGTCGTTCGAGCCTCCGTTTGCCCAGCCAGGCAAGAAGCGCGTAGAGCCCGACCAGGATCGCGGGACCCAGAAAGGCCGGCAGCCAGGTAGTGGACCAGTCCGAGAGGGGAGGAACGCCGTACGCCAGCAGGCTGCCCCCCGCCACCATCGTTACCAGTATCCCATATACCAGAAGCGCGCCTTTGACATTGAGAATCGGCAGAATCCCTCCGAGATAGAGCTGGGTCCCCATGTATCCGAAGATCGATAACCCGAGCACGAGCTGGAAATCCCGCAACTCCCCATCCGGCTGGCCGAGGATATAGAGGCGGTAGAAGATCACCCCTGCCAGCAGCAGCTGTGTGATGTGCAGGAAAAAATAGGCCGTGTGTGTCGCGGTCTGTTTCGACCGTTCATCCACATTGAATCTGTTGAACATCATTCCCCCTCCTTGATCCAGAAAAGATCATCAAGACTCTTCTCCGTCACTCGTGCCAGTATCAGGCAGAGTTTCAGTGTCGGATTGTATTTCCCTGATTCGATCAGCCCGATCGTCTGACGGGTCACACCGGCGAGTTCGGAGAGTTCCGACTGCGTCAATCCTTTCTCTACCCGGGCCAGTCTGAGGCTGTTCTCAAATGTGATATCTTCCATTTCACTCCCTCACCCTGTTCGAATATGAATTATCCGGGGCGCGTACACCTGTTGATCGAGTGTTGACTATATGTAATATATATATTCCATAATGTCAATTATATATTGCTATATGTTCGATATATTTTCCATATCCTTCATCAGATCACCCTTATCGCAGGGGGTCAGGAAGGGTATTGTTTGTAAGAGATGGTTGGTAACTGGCGTCTAACGTGCAATAATCACTATTGTGTCAGGAAGATGCTTGGCGTGTTCCTTGTGGTATACTGCATCGTGGACGGATGTATCAGAATGGGCTGAACAGATGGTGAACCCGGCACGTCTTCCTGTCAGGCGGCTCAGGTATCGTAGTTAAGGGAACAATTCCCGGCAGCGCTGCGTATGCCTGATGAGACAGGTGAGTGGCATGGCCTCTGAATGGCGAAATCCGCGATTCGATATCAAGACGCAGGCAGGGACTGTTTTCGAACAGGCCCTCAGCCTGAGTCTGGCTATTCTGATCATGCTCTTTCTTACCATGAAGACCATCAATGTCGATGTATATGAATCCGCCTTTGGAACCGAGTATGTCTCAATCGAGGATATCCCGGCAACAGACCAGCTCAGGGTCCCCCCTGCTCCTTCGAGACCGATGATCCCGGTACCGACCATGGACGAGTCGATCCCCGAAGATGTGACCATCATGGACACTGCTCTGATGGTAGACACACCGATGCCTTCCATGGGTACTCCGGGAGTCAGCGCCGGCTCCCCGAACGGGACGAGTTCGAACCGAACCTACACAACCTATGACGAAGCACCCGAACTGGTGAAGATGGTCATCCCCGCCTATCCGGAAGAGGCGAAGAGAAAGAATATCGAGGGGCGGGTCATGTTCCAGATCGTGGTCGATGAGAACGGGCATGTGGTCGAGGCGATTGTGATATCCGCTATTCCACCCGGCATCTTCGAAGAGGCCGCCCGTGAAGCCATCATGCAGTGGCGCTACCGTCCCGCGAAGATCCGCGACAGACCGATCCGGGTACGGATGAACGCGCCCGTGATGTTCAACAAGGGCATCGACAGCCCCTGATCCCTTCCGGCCCTGCCCCACCGCTCAGCTCACCGCTACTGAAAATCATCTCCCGTTGTGTCGTTGTAGTGGGTGCGCAGGCGCCTCAGTTCGATCTTCAGATCATCCCTGATATCTGAATAGCCGGGATCATCGTAGACGCTGTTCATCTCGCGCGGATCACGCTCAAGATCGAACATCTCCCACCCGTTCAGATACCTGTCATCCGGGTAGTAATAGTAGATCAGCTTGTAGCGCTCGGTGCGCACGCCATAGTGCCTCGCGACCATATGCACCGCGGGAAACTCGTAATAGTGGTAGTAGATGCTCTCCCGCCAGTTCCTCTCCCTGTGGCCCTGCATGAGCGGCAGGAGTGACTCACCCTGCATGTCGGCCGGCATATCGATTCCCGCCGCGTCAAGAAAGGTCGGAGCGTAATCGATGTTCTGGATCATGTGATCGACCGTCGTACCCTCCTTGATGACACCCGGCCACCTGGCCACGAAGGGCATGCGAAGTGATTCCTCGTACATCCAGCGCTTGTCATACCAGCCGTGATCGCCCAGGAAGAAGCCTTGATCGGAGCTGTAGATCACAATGGTGTCATCGGCCAGGCCCGATTCATCCAGCCAGTCGAGCAGGTGGCCGATGTTGTCGTCGACCGAAGCGATACACCGGAGATAATCCTTGATGTAGCGCTGGTAGTAGTAGCGAACCCGATCATCCCCCGTCAGGTTCATCTGCCTGAACTCCTCGTTCCGGGGATCGTAGACCTCATGCCACCGGGCCCGCTGTTCGTCGGTGAATCGGGCATCGAGATTCCGCCACATGTTCTGATCGCGTTCATTATCTGCGGCAGCCGGGGTAATCTTCAGGTCGTAGGCCGGATAGGCATGGTCCGCCAGTGTCATCTCCTGCCTGCTGGCCGGTCCTGCCCGGCCTGTATAGTCATCAAGCAGATTATCCGGCTCGGGGATCGTCTCACCCTCGAACATCTCCAGATGATCCGGTCCCGGCATCCAGCTCCGGTGCGGGGCCTTGTGTTGACACATCATCATGAACGGTTTCTCCTCATCCCTTCCATTCTGGAGCCAGTCGAGGGTGAGATCGGTGATGATGTCGGTCACGTACCCGGTGTGACGCATGGTGCCTTCCGGGGTGCGGAAATCGGGATTGTAGTAGGAGCCCTGACCGGGCAGGACGTGCCAGTAGTCGAACCCCTGAGGATCGGCCCTGAGGTGCCACTTCCCGATCATTGCCGTCTGATAACCCGCTTCCCGCATCATCTTGTTGAATGTCGGCTGGGACATATCAAACATGTTCGCGTTATCGATCTTGCCGTTGATATGGCTGTGCTTCCCGGTAAGGATGACCGCCCTGCTCGGCGCGCAGATCCCATTACTGCAGAAACTGTTCCGGAAGATCGCCCCTTCCCGCGCGAGGTCGATGTTCGGGGTCCGGTTGATCCTCGATCCGTACGCGCTGATGGCGTGACAGGCGTGATCGTCACTGAAAATAAAAAGGATATTGGGGCGTCGACGACCACCCGATCCGGCACAACCCGACAGCACCGGAAGGGAACCGAGGGCCATTGCTCCGGCTCCGAGACCCGCAGTCAACCGTATCGCCTGACGTCGATCCATCATTCTTTTTGGTCCCATATCTGACACTCCTCCGCATGAGAGATACAGGATATAGGCCATGACGCCGGGGGTTCAATCACTCTATATATGAAGCAACGGAGACCGGTGAGATGATCCTTGTGACAG
>JALGVQ010000136.1 GCA_025774615.1 bacterium | reverse complement strand
TCCTTGAGTCTGAACACGAATGAAAGACCCTCAGAGGCCGAAAATTGCTGAACCGCCCTGATCTGGATGATCTCGGAGAGATGTTGAGAGATCGCTTCCGCTTCCTCGCCTGCCAGCAGGGCATCGAATGCCATCTGCGTACCATGCCTCACGCTGGCACCCACCGGATTGGCAAAAGGATCCTTCTCCGACTTGAACAGCCGGGCACCCTCATCGGGGTATGTCTCAAGGACATACGTCACCCATTTCCGGACGATCAGGTCCTTCTTCTCTTTCAGCAGTCTATTCAGCAGTCTATCCAGTGCCACCGTTCATACCTTCCGGTACAGATTCCAGACACAATCGGCCGAATCATCGGCCGGATCATCCCTGATCCAGTCAGTGACCTGCCCGGCCCGCCCTTCAGCGAGCCGGGTAACCATTTGATGAGCAGGCTATCCAGCTCATCGAGCCTCTTCGATCAGACACAACCCGTGGGCTTGGGCAGTCCTGCCACCTTGCAGGCGCCCTTTGCCGGACCGCTCGGGAAGAGATCGTAGACCTCCTTGAGCTTGAGATCGGTCGCCTTGCAGAGCTTCCGGATCATCGGCGCCATATTGAACTCGAGGTAGTAATCCCTGAGGTAGTTGACCAGTTTCCAGTGGAGCTCACCCAGTTCATCGACTCCTTCTGTCTTTGCGAGATCCGCAGCGACAGCCTCATCCCACAGATCGGGATCCTGGATGAATCCGTCCTCGTCGATCTCCAACATCTTTCCGCCGAGTTCTACCATTTCCATCTTGTTTCCTCCATTGTCCCGCTCTCACTTCACTCCGATACCTGATCCGGTCCGGGACGAAGTCTAAGCGAAATCGATGTCTACCCGCGGCGGATTGCTCAGAGTGCCATGGATCACGCAATGCTCGGCAACGCGCATCACCGCATCTCGTCTATCATCCGGGAAACCCTCGGGCAGATCGACATCGATAACGATGCCGGCGATCCGCTTCGGGTCATCCGCGAGTTCCAGTGTAAGACTGACACCGACGTCTCCATCGGTATAGCCATGAGTGTCACAATAGGCCTGCACCATCATCGCAACGCATGCACCGAGAGAGCTGGCCAGAAGCTCGGCAGGGGCAGGGCCCGCGTCCGTACCGCCGTCCCTGTCGGACATGTCGGTCAGGATCTGGTGGCCCCGCAGCTGGATTTCGAACTCCAGGCCGCTCTTCCTCTCGATGGTGATCAGGTCCATTAACACGTGCTTCCCTTCCAGGTGGTATCTCTTACTTGGCTCTTACTTGGCCCCATCTCCAGTGGCAGCCCCATGAAGCTTGACTTCCACCTTCTCCTCGAGGCTCGAGTAGTATTCCTTCAGGATCGCCACGATTTCCGGGCGGCTGAACTCTGCCGGCGGGTCTCCACCCTCGGAGAGGGTCTTGCGGAGAACCGTTCCACTCAGCAGGAGGCGATCATCCTTGCCGTGGGGGCAGGTCTTCATCGATGCCATCCCACCGCACTTGTAACAGTGGAATGTCCAGTCGATGTTCAGCGGCTGGGTCTCAAGGGCGTCCTCCGGGATCTTCAGGAAGATCTCCTGCGCATCGAAGGGGCCATAGTAGTCACCCACACCCGCGTGGTCACGACCGACGATCAGGTGGCTGCAGCCGTAGTTCTGACGGAAGACGGCGTGGAGCAGTGCTTCCCGTGGACCGGCATACCGCATGTCGAGCGGGTAGCCGCCCTGAACGACCGATTCCTTGATGAAGTAATTCTCCACCAGCGCGTCGATGCAGCGGACCCTGACATCGGCCGGAATATCGCCGGGCTTGAGACCGCCAACCAGCTGATGGATGAAGAGACCGTCCAGAACCTCGAGCGCGATCTTTGCCAGGTATTCGTGGGAGCGGTGCATCGGGTTCCGCAACTGCAATGCGGCGACGGTGCGCCATCCCTTCTCGATGAACATCTTCCGCGACTCGTCGGGCCGCATGTAGATGTCTCCGAACTCGGTCGGGAAGTAGCTCTCACTGAGGACCTTGATGGGACCGGCCAGGTTGACCTCGTTCTGGGCCATGACCATCGCCACACCGGGATGCTCCACATCGGTCGTGCAGTAGACTTCCTGGCACTCGAGGGCCTTGTCGATGGTGTACTTCTCGGTCACCGTCATGATGGCCATGTCGGTACCGGTCTCCTCATCGACCAGCGTGATCTCCTCACCATCAGCGATCCCGTCAGCGTCTTCCTGCGTTGCTGAAAGAGTGACCGGGATGGGCCAGAAGGTACCATCCGTCATGATCATGTCAGTGACGACGCCCTTCCAGTCGGCGCTGCCCATGAAGCCTTCCAGGGGGGTGAATCCACCGATCCCCATCATGATGGTGTCACCGGTCTCCCGTGACGTCATGGGGATCTTCTTCAGTGTTGCTGCGCGCTGCTGCTCATCAGCCAGCTCCTGGCCATCGAGCAGTAACGGCTTCAGTACTTTATCCGGGCCGTGTGGTCTTACCAGTTGATCCATTGTCGTCCCTTTATTGTGTTGAGTCGGTTTTGTCTGTTGACTCAGGTTCTTCTTCAGATTCTTCTTCAGATTCTTCTTTCGATTCTTCTGCAGATGTTTCTTCTGATTCATCTGCAGATGCTTCCTCAGATGATTCCTGCTTCTGTGTCTCTGCTGTCTGTACCTCTGTTGCGACCGGAACGACCATAGCCGATCCGGCGATCTCCTTTGTCCGGCCCGAGTACTCGGCGTAGACCATCGCCAGCGTCCGGTACCAGATGTGGGCGAATTTTGAATAAGGCAGATAGACCAGCAGGCCGAAAACGCACATCAGGTGCACGAAGTAGATAGCGTATGCCGTGAACTGCATCGCCCCGCCGTGCGCATCGACACCTACTGTGAACCGGAACACCTCGGTGATGAAACCCGTGACGCCGACCAGCAGAAGGAGCCAGATGAAGATCTGGTCGAATGAGGTGCTTCCGGACGAATCGCCGGCATCTTTCTTCTGATCGAGGATCCCCTTCACGCAACCGGCTATGAGCAGTACCCCTCCGATGTTGGCCAGGATCTTCATCGGATGCATCAGGTTGAACGGATACATCGAATCGAGGCCCACCACCGGAAAGAGGTAGAGGTCGAAGACGGCATAGACCGTGACCGCGAAGAGGGCTATGAAACCGTAGAACGCAAACAGGTGTGTCCATTGCCGGTTCCCGCGCTGCGTACACCTGCCGAACTGTCTGTGCAGGAGAATCGTGGTAACCGTCCGGATGAAACTGGTGATTATTCCAGTCTCTCCGATCTGTCGCCCATCAGCGAGGTCGGCGGCTTTCATCGCCTTCCAGTACTTGAACAATCCGCCCAGAAGACCGACGAATGCCAGCATCGTAAGTGAGGTATAGAAGGCGATCAGAAGCCAGTGAGGGAAGAAACTGGCGTAAAAGGCCTCGTCGTGCACGCTGCCGCCCAGGCCGAGCAGGCCCTCGATCGGATGTCTCAGCAGGATCGCCAGCAGCAGCAGGATACCCGGCATCAGCATGAACATCACCGGGATCTGCTTGACCCTGTTCACCATCCCCGCCAGGAACTGAGGCGTGGCATAGTGCTTTATCGCCTGCTCACGCACAGCCGCCAGCACATCACCCGGCTTCGCTCCGCGGGTGCACCGCTCCGAGCAGTCCATGCAATGGTGACAGAGCCAGACATCGGGATCCGCCATGAGGCGGTCCTTCAGTCCCCACTGCGCCCAGATCATCTCTTTACGGGGAAAGGGACTCGAATCGCTCGACAGATCACAGACCACCGAACAGGTCGCGCACTGAACGCACAGTTTCAGGTCCCCACCGCCCGAGTCGATGATCTCCTCGACGAACTTCCGGTCCGGCTTCAGCAGAACCGCTTCGGCCATACTCATTAACCTCCCTACAGACCCTTGAAGGGGTTCATGCCGATCTCTTCGATCTCATCGGCGAACTCGTTGATGATCTCAGGCAGCTTCTCGAATTCGTCGATCGAGAGCTGAACGAGTTTTACACGTTCCTCTTCGAGGGCAAGCTGCTTGAGTTTTTCCTGGATGTTCTCGCTCCGGGTCTCCATCAATTCACTGCCCTTGATGAAGTGACACTGGTAATCATCACCCGATTTGCAGCCGACCATGATGATCCCGTCGAAACCCTTTGAGAGCGCGTCGGAGATCCAGACGATGTTCACCGATCCCAGGCACCGCACGGGGATGAACCGTATCCAGGAGCTGTGTCGGATCCGTTTCAATCCGGCAGCGTCGAGGGCCGGATAGGCGTCATTCTCGCAGAGAAGCCCGAGGAGACGTGGTTTCTCATCCCATTCTTCGGGGACCTCCACGGCCTTGATCATTGCCGAGGTGATCGGAACCGAGTAATCGGAGAAGGAGATGATCCGCTCGGGACAGGCCCCCAGACAGATCCCGCACCGGCGGCACCGGGTCGGGTTCGGCATCGGAGTGCCCTTTTCATCCTCATTGAGGGTTCCGAATGGACACTCCTCGGTGCACCGCTTGCACTGCGTACAGCGATCGAGAGCGAAGTCTGGGTACGACATATCCCCCCAGCGCGGATGGACTGCTTCGCCCCGGCTGGTCAGTTCCATACACTGTATCGCCTTCAGTGCCGCACCTGAGCCATCTTCACGGGAAAGGAGGGAATCGTTCGGCGCGCGGGTGCACCCGGCGGCATAGATCCCCGTCCTGCGTGATTCATAGGGGAAGCAGATGAAGTGTGAGTCGGGAAAGTCGTATTTGAATGCCGGCAGATCGGGACCCTGACGGTAATCGAGGTTGAGGAGCTCGGTGCCCTTGAGGTGCTTCAGTTCTTCGACGGTCTGTTTCGCTTTTTCGAGCTGCGCTCCCTCTTCACCCTTCTCGATCACGGCCTCGGCGTCCACAAGATTCCTGATCGCTTCACTGTCGGCGGCGTTCGGGACCATCCCGGTGGCCAGAACCACCAGATCGGCCTCGAGTGCGATCTTTTCGCCGAGGAGGGTGTCATCCGCCTCTATGCGCGGGTTGTCACCGTCACCGTTCGAGATACCGGTGACCTCGGCCTTGGTGAAGAAGATGCCGCTGTCCTCCTGGGCGCGGATATAGAAGTCCTCGTACTGGCCGGGCGACCGGATATCCTTGTAGAGGATGTAGGCGTCTGCCTCCGGATCCATCTCACGGACCAGCAATGCCTGTTTGAGCGATACGCGACAGCAGACCGCCGAACAATACGGCAGGTGGTCCTGATCACGGGATCCGGCGCACTGGATGAAGGCGATCCGCCGGGCCGGCTGGCCGTCACTCGGCCGCGTCAGTTGCCCAGAGGCGAGCATCTCCTCCATCTGTACATTCGTGATCACATTGGGACATGTTCCGTAACCGAGGTGGCCGAGGTTGTTTGCGTCATACGGCTTCCACCCGGTCGCCTGGACGATGGCACCCACCCGGAACTCACTGCTGGTACCATTGGCCTTGAGCCTGACATCGAACTGACCGGGCTGACCGGTGATCCCCTCGATCGCCGCTTCGGTGTAGACGGTGATCCGATCGTCTGCCTCGATCTCACTGATGCGATCGACGATATCGACCGGCTGAGGATCGCGGTACGGCGCGGTGTGCGGGATCTGCCGGGTAAACCTGCCCATCCAGCCCCCCAGCTGCGCCTCTTTTTCCACGAGCACGACGTCATATCCCGCATTGGCAGCGTCAAGAGCAGCGGAGATACCTGTTGTACCACCACCTACCACCATGAGGGTCTTGTCGACCTCTTCCTCGAAGGGAACCGGGATGTCGACTTTCTGAGCCCTGATGATACCCATCCGGAGGTAATCCTCCGCCATCATCTGGGTGTCTTCATCGTTCGGTTCGTGGCTCCAGACCACCTGTTCCCTGAGGTTCACCCGCTCACTGTGACACCCGTCGAAGGTGAAGGTGTCGGTCATGAACCGGGGCGAACAGGCAGCGATGACCAGAGCGTTCACGCCATCCTGAATGTCCTGTGCGATGAGCGCGCAACCTTCGTCTCCACAGAGAAATTCGTGGTCACGAATGATGTCGACCTCGAAATCGTCGCTGGCAGCTTCCATCAGTGCCTCGATATCGAGAGCTTCACCGATGCTGCAGCCACGGCAGATGTATGCGGCTACTTTCCTGTCCAAGGCACTTACTCCACGTGGAATTTCAGAGTTTTCATGGCAACGCTCGTGGCGTCGCGAACGGATGTCGCTACATCGGTCGGGCGCTTGGCACAACCGGCGGCAAACATGCCTGCCTGCGGCTGTTCAGCTGCCAGGAATCCATGTCTGTCGGTCTCGACCCCGCCTTCCACCTCAGTGTTGCCGATACCTGCCGGGATCATCCCGGTAGCGAGCACGACCATATCGACCGTCCGGGTGATCTTCTGTGACGAGAGAGCGTCCTCGGCCTCGATCGTGAGGTTCCCGGTAGCGGCGTCCTCAGTGATCTTCGCCACCTTGCCCTTGATCAGTGTGAGCCCTTCGTCTTCCTCAGTCGCGGTGAAGAAATCTTCCAGGCGGCCGGGTGAGCGGATATCGATGTAGAAAATGAAGACCTGAGCGTCTGGGTACTGCTCACGGACGTACCTGACCTGCTTCAGCGAACCCATACAGCAGACACCCGAGCAGTACTCGTAGTAATTCTCATCCCGGGAGCCCGCGCACTGCACGAAGGCGATCGACTCGATCGCCCCGTTGTCTGAAGGCCTCTGGATCCTGCCGCCGGTGGGGCCGTTGAGAGCCGCATAACGCTCCATCATCACATTGGTGATCACATTCGCGTTCTCTCCGAAACCATATCCTTCGAACTGGGTCGCATCGGGGGGATCCCACCCGGTGGCCCAGATCACAGCCTGGACATCGACCTCGATGGTCTCAGGCTGCATCTCCAGATCGATGGCATCGTAAGGGCACGCTTCCACGCATTTCCCGCATTCACTCCCGGGACAGACGCTTCCATCGATGGTAAAGCGGGCCGGAAAGGCCATCTCGAAGGGGAGATAGACGGCCTTTGTCGTGGTCACCCCGAGGTTGAATTCATCAGGTCGGTCCACCGGACAGACATCCACACATTCACCACACAGCGTACACTTCTCGTTCACGAAGCGGGGCGCGCGTTTGATGACCGCTTTGAAATGTCCAGGGCTTCCCGATATCTTCTCGACCTCAGATGATGTCAACAACCGGATGCGGGGATTGGTCCTGAATCGGCGGAGATTGATCTCGAGCCCGCATGTGGGCGGACACATTTTAGGAAAATATTTGTTCATGGAGGCAACGCGGCCGCCGACAAAGGCATTCTTCTCCACGACGATCACGTTACATCCGGCCTCGGATGCTTCGATGGCCGCGGTAATACCGCTCATCCCGCCTCCAATGACGAGAATGGTACCCCGCCCTCCGTTTCCACTCATGTTGTTTCCTTTTCGGAAGATGCGGAAGATTCAGATTTCGGCAGATATCGATGCGCATCTCTTCGGCGAAATCCTCATCGATCTCGAACCGGTCGAGGAGTGAACTCTCAAAGACGAATTCCCGGAACTTGTCGAGGTCGTAACTCGCTGTGTAGAACATCTCCATCTTTTCGGGAGTGAGCGTGTTCCCTTCCTCGAAATACTCGTTCAGGGTCAGTTCCTTGTACGCTTCTCCCCAGGCGTCGTACTCATCAACGCCCTGATCCTCGAGCCACTCCCGTACCGTCCACTCCTTCGGCTCTTCGAAGCCCTGGCACTCCTCCTCCTGGAGGAGGAAGTAGAACCGTTCACCGCGCCAGCCGTCGGGGGTGT
>JALGVQ010000135.1 GCA_025774615.1 bacterium | reverse complement strand
CCCATTCCGGCCACCCTTCGGCCCTGGCCTGGTGAGGGATACCATGAGTCGTTCTCAGGTGATCACGCTCGTCTGCATCTGCTGTATCTGCACCACCGGTTCGACATTCCGTACTGAACATTCCGTTTGGCACTACTCCGATACGATCCTGTTCAACGAGGTGATGGCGAACGCGCCCGGTTCCGAGGGAAACGGTGCCGGTGAGTGGATCGAACTGATAAACAGGTGCGATCAGGCGGTCGACCTTTCCGGGTGGGTTCTGGGAGACACCCATGATCCCACTGACCTGATCGTGCCGTGGTACAGCGGGGGCTCTACACTGCTCCAACCGGACGGGTTCGCGCTCATTCTCGATCCTGATGGTGATCCGGCCACGTTCGATCTCCTCCCTGATGTACTGGTTCTGAAAACTGATGACACCACTCTGGGAAACGGTCTCCGGGCAGCGGGAGACAGGCTGGTACTCATCGGTCCCTCTGGTGGCATTGTCGATTCGGTTGCCTGGGAATCTGATTCCGGTGACGGGATTTCCTGGGAACGGCAAGTGGATGATTCCGGGGTGGTTTCATGGATACCGAGCCGTGACCCGACCGGGTCGACTCCGGGGAGAGAAAACTCACCAGCGCCAATACCCCACCGGCCCCTTTCGAGAGTCATCTCCGAGGTTCAGCCACGTCCCCTCGAGGGGTGGAGTGAATGGGTGGAATGCGCGGAGGCCGGCATCATGGGGGTGACAGCTTCCGGAACCACACCTGATGCAACATGGTTCGGATGGAGCCTTACCATACGCTCCATGGCGTCACCACTTTCCAGTGGGAGACGATCGGTCATAGGCGACAGAACCGGTCAGGTTCTCCTCGTTGCCTCAGACAGCACTATCAGGGATCCATTGCTCTCTCAGGGCTTCGATCAGACCGTTGTGCCTCACATCTGGCCCGGTCTGCGGATCGCCGATGGGGGCAGTGTCATCACCCTGACCGACCCGGCCGGAGCGGTAGTGGACAGTGCGGTGATCCGTCCGGTAGATGGATTGCCACGCGGGATCACGTGGCAGAGATGGCGGCCCGATCTCCCCGGATGGTCACCCGAGGCATGGGGAATCGGGCGATCTGTCGATGATTCATCACCCGGCCGGATCGATGCGGCTCGATCACCGGTGGAAGAGACGGGGGTATTCCGGTTCGGAACCGATCATCTCCCGGATGGTCGGATCACTCTGCGGTGGAATAGTTCGGCAACGCGCCTGCGGGTGTGGGCGAGGCTGTTCGATATGTCGGGTCGTGAGGTGGCTCTCCTCATCCGGGGTATCCTGGTTCCGGGGACCGGAGAGGAGATCTGGGATCCGCGCTCCGGGAGCAACCAGGTTGCGCCGGGTATTTACCTGCTCACGGTACAGGCCCATGATGAAGACAGCTCCCTGGAGTGGACTGTTCGTCAGGCGTTGGGGGTGCGGCCTTGAGGGCCCGGGTATTTCTGTTCCCTGCCCTGCTGGTATCACAATGGATGGTCGCTGGCCAGGATCTGCTTCCTCCACGGCATGGCTGGACCGTTGAAGGCGCAGGGGCACTGCTTGATTCCACAGCCGTGGCGGGTGCCTCACTTCTCTCGATCGATAGTGGTCCTGGCTGGTGGATTTCCCATGCAACCCCGTACGGGGTACCGGGACTTTCCTGTTCGGGAGCGGCAATTGCCATCAGACAGGGTCGTTCGGGTGTTGCTGTTGAATGGCGCCAGTTGTCAGGTGATGGTCTCCAGCATCGGTCGATCCATTTCGCACTGGCAACTCAGCTCCCTCGTTCCACGAATACCGGACAGGTTCCGGCGCCATCGGGATACTCAGAAACTCATGTGGTTTCGGGCCTCACCTTTCTGAGTCTGGGGGGCGCGGGGGCGAGAAGCCTGAGATGGAACCGATACAGGATCGGCGTTGTCCGACTCTTTAGGGGAACCTGGTCCGCGGCTGCCGAGGTACGGGGAACGATCGACAAACCAGTCGACCGGGAGAGGAGACAGACTCGGCTCGGGTGCGCGGTGGCCTGCAGTGATGGTCCCGTCACCCTGCGGATCGGCGGTGTGAGATATCTCGGCGGCCTGAAAAAACAGCGAAAACCCCTGGAGCCTTCCATATCGATCAACTGGAAGTATGGAGGTGTCCGATTCAGTGTGGGCGGATGGGGAGCACCGGTGGCACCCGCGGCAGGGATCGATTTGACCATCGGCGGGATCACGTGGTGTGTTGAGGGTCGATGGGTTGCCGGGCCGGGACTTTATCTGCTGTGGAGCATCAGAGCGTCGGAAGGGCGGGAGCGATGAATCCTCTGATGCTGATCCTGGTGGTGAGGCTTATGACAGTGGGACCGATCGCGGATTATCGCTGGCTGGAGATCACCGGGAACCTGCTCGCCGATGCTGAACTGCGCCTGCCTGAACCCCGGCAGGGTACCGGCACCCGGGCATGGTTGAGGTACGCCGAAGGAGAGGGATCACTCTCCCTGCAGACATCGCTCGATCCCTCCTTCAGTCTGCTCGATGCCAGATGCCGTGTCAGGATCGATCAAGCCCTGACAGGTGATCGTCCCTTCAGCAGTTCTTCTCTTGAGATCGAAGCGGGAAGGTGGAAGCTGCTTTTCGGCCCGCTCCGGGGGGGAATGGGCGGAGGTCTGCTCGTACGTGCCAACACACTCGATTATCGTGGCGCGGGTGCGCGGTCGGCCTGGTCGGGTGTGCCCACTGGGCTCAGGTCAGGCCCGGTATCGGCTTCTTCGAACACTCCGGTGAGTATCGCGTTGCAGAGAGATGACGGTCGGGGGGTATCACTGGCGATCCTGAGAGAGCGGAAGAAGGAGCGGGAGGAAGAGGCGGAATCCTTTGTTGCGTTCGGGGTCCTTGACCGTGAGGGTCGTGGGGGTGTGCTCCTTGCGTCAGCTGGAACAGCGGCTGTGGAGATCGTGATGGGAAGGCGGCGCGGCAAGGTATCCTGGCGGTTGGGCGCAGCCGGCTGGAGTTCCCGCAGTGGAGAGGATGGTGCTTCGCTTGAAGCGGTGATGACCTCAATAGGCAACGTGATCAGGTGGGAGATGCGGTTGTGGATGTGGGATGGAAGTGCCCCTCCCATGGCTTCTCCGGTATCGGGAGCGACCCGGAAAAAACGGGAAGGTCTGCGATTTGCTGCAACGATGCATCCTCCCGGACCGATACGAGGGGATCTGTCGGTTACGGCGGCAGGCGAACCCGGATCCGTCACGGCGGCAGGTACGCCCGGCCAGGTTGCGGGACCCTTCTGGTGGAGAGAGCAACTCGAGGTCAGCCGGAAATCGATCCGCCGGGCTGGGTGGTTGTTGAGACTGCGCCGGACCACAGACCTTGAGCGGCTGAGCTGGGAACCCGACAAAGTGACCGAACGGCGACTTGCCGTTCTTCGGATCTGGAGTGGTTCCGGGAAGAAATCGAGTGTGTCGGGAGAGCTGCGTGCTGAATCTGAAAACAGTGATCCACGATCGATCGGCTGGTGGCTGCAGGCCGCTTACAAAGGTAAGGGCTGGAACGGATATCTTCGCGGGACGTACTCACAGCCACAGCCGGGGATTCCCCTCTACTGGTTTGATCCAGGGCCAGCCTGGATGTGGCGTATGAGAACGGAGAGAGAACGGAATCTCCGGTTTATCATCGGTATTTCCTCCCGACCGGAGGGACTTCACTTTCAGATTGTGTTCGAACCCGGTTCAGAGGCTGGTTTTCTGGTGTGCTGGCGCTCCCACAGGTGAATAACCTGTTGACGTGAACAGTCATGGATGACGATGGTGGCGATCATGAGATCTGCATGGTGCGATATCGACCTGAACGCCCTGGAATCAAATGCCCGGACCCTGGCCGGGATCGCCGGGGTTCCCCTGTTACCGATCGTGAAGGCCAATGCTTACGGCCATGGCGCTGAGGCGGTGGTGGATCGCCTGGCGACTATCGATAAGGTATGGGGAGTGGGAGTCGTCCTGGTGACAGAGGCGCGCCATCTGCGTGAGCACGGGTACCGGGGTACGATCCTGATCCCGGGGGGGCTTCTGCCTGAGCAGGCTGAAGAGGCCATGGAATGTGACGCGGTGATTGCCCTCTCCGACATGCGGGTGGCCAGGGCCCTCGATGCGGAGGCGAAAGGGCGCGGAATAAAGCAGCGTGTCCACATGAAGGTCGATATGGGGATGCACCGCCTCGGATTCCCATTCGAAGAAGCGGAATTGGTGGCAGGCGATATTGCCTCCCTCGATGGACTTTCCCTGGAGGGTGTTGCCACGCACCTGGCAGCGGCACATGCAGGTGATGAGCAATCGTTGAAGCGGACCAGATCAGAAGTGGCGGAGTTTGCCCGGCTCGTGGAACGCCTTCGTAAAAGCCATGGAACACTCATTGCCCACGCCGCGAACTCGAGCGCGCTCCTTTCAGTAAAGGAATCGGCCTTCGATCTGGTACGTCCGGGGTTGACACTTTACGGCTGGATGCCGGCGGACTGGCTCGGCAATGACGTACAGCTCGAACCGGTCATCGCCGTGCGGGCACGTGTTGCGGTGGTAAAGACTACCACTGCTGACGCCCTGGTAGGGTATTCACAGACACCGGTCGGTGAGGGTCGCAGGGTCGGTATTATCCCGATCGGTTATGCCGATGGCATCCCGAACCGGTGGGGGCTTGAAGGGGGGTATGTGCTTTTCCCCTCCGGGAGGGCCCCGCTTATGGGAAGTGTGAGCATGGACTCCTGTGTCGTCGACCTGACCGATCTCCCCGATGAGGGGATCGGCAGTACCGCGCTCCTGCTGGGGTCCGGACCTGAGGGAACCATCGATCCAGCCGAGATCGGCAGGGCCACGGGCAGGGAACAGTACGAACTGCTGGTCGGACTCAACGGCCGCCTCCCACGACGGTACAGGTGACCGGCTGAATGTTCAGGTTCCACCTGGATATCGTCCCGGAAGTGTCTGGATATCGTCCCGGAAGTGTCTGGATATCGTCCCGGAAGTGACAGGGCCGGTTGCACCTCCACGATCCTGTTGATTACCTTGCGGACCTCGACCATCGGGTGTCATGCCACGGTTGTTGCGTGACAGGACAGTAGATCTGGCTGAGAGCTGACTGAACCCTCCACGGCTGGTGGAAAGGATGGATTCATGACTGATCGTTCCGAGCCCGTGCGAACACCCCTCTTTGACAGACATACAGCACTCGGCGCGAAAATGGTGGATTTCCATGGCTTCCAGATGCCGGTCCAGTATTCGGGTATCCAGGACGAGCATCGCAAAGTCAGGACCGGAGTCGGGATGTTCGACATCAGCCACATGGGGGAGTTCGAGATCTGGGGTCAGGACGCCTTCGAATACGTACAGCGGATGGTGACCAACGACGCAGGACAGTTGAAGATTTTCCAGGTTCAGTATACCGGCCTCTGTTACGAACATGGAGGGCTGGTAGACGACCTGACCCTCTACCGTTTTCCCGACCACTATCTGATGGTGGTCAATGCGTCCAATATCCCCAAAGACCTGGACTGGCTCGAGCAGCATGTCGCCGGTGACGTGGAGATCCGGAATCGCAGTGAGGAATTCTCGCTCATCGCGCTGCAAGGCCCGAAGTCCGAAGCTGCGCTCCGGAGCCTCACATCCTCAGACCTGGAGAGGATCGCGTTCTACTGGTTCGTGCCGGGGGAGGTCGCCGGAGTTCCCGCGGTCATATCACGGACCGGGTATACGGGCGAGGATGGTTTCGAAATCTACATCGATGATCCTCAGGGGGCCGTAACGGTATGGGATGCCCTGATGGAGGCGGGTGAAAGTGTCGGGATCGTGCCGGTGGGACTTGGCGCGCGGGATTCCCTCAGACTGGAAGTGGGCTATAATCTTTACGGAAATGATATCTGGGAGGAGACGACCCCACTGGAAGCGCGGATGGCGTGGGTGGTCAAATTGGAGAAGGGCGATTTTCTCGGACGTGAGGCCATGATGAAGCAGAAAGAGGAAGGATTGAGCCGCAGGCTGGTTGGACTCGAACTGCGCGGACAGGCCTTTCCCCGCCCTGGTTACCCCGTACTGCGAGGTGACGCCGAAATCGGTCAGGTTACCAGTGGAACAGTAGGTCCCTCGGTAGGTGTTCCTATTGCCATGGCGTATGTGCCGACCGAGCTGGCAGGCAAGGGGAGTGAACTCATCGTCGATTGCCGGGGACGTGAGGTGGAAGCCACTGTCGTTGGATTACCGTTCTATACCCGGGGTAGCCGGAAGTAACCGCTGATTATGCCAGGAACACCAGACATGGAAGTACAGGTCTATTTCGCTCCCGGTGAGATCAATGAGGATGCGGTACGGGGGCGTACGGTGGTTGTCATCGACGTTCTGCGAGCATCCACAACGATCATCACCGCGATCCATCATGGTGCCCGTGGAGTCATCCCGGCAAAAAGTCTGGAAGACGCCACCGAGATGGTTTCGAAGCTGGGCATGGATGACGTTCTCCTCTGTGCCGAGCGGGAGATGGAGCGTGTCGAGGGGTGTGATCTCGGCAATTCACCGGCCGAATACACACGTGATCGGGTAGAGGGCAAACTGCTGGTGCTGTCCACATCGAATGGCAGTCGGGCGATCGTGGCGTCCCAGAGCGCGCGAAAGGTGATCGTCGGGGGGTATGTGAATGCCGGTCGGGTCATCGAGGAGATCGCGAAAGGTGACAGCGTAGCCATCGCATGCGCTGGTCACCATGGCGGCTTTTCTCTCGAGGACACTGCGTGCGCAGGGTTCCTCCTGCACCGCCTGAGTGAAACGACCGGGCGGGAGGTCCTGCCCCTGAATGATGGTGCCTGGGTGGCTCTTGAACTGGGTAAGAGAACTCCGAAGAGTCCTCTTCGCATGATTCGTCGAGCAGCTCACAGCCGGCGGCTGGAGGAAGCCGGCTACGGGAGTGACCTGGCCCTCTGCGCAGATGTTGATTCCCATCCGGTTCTCCCGGTCCTGAAGGATTACGTGATCGTACATTCCGACCAGGTATTCTGAACTTCGTGAAGAGTCATTTCGGGCGTTGTCACTGTGCTGACGGCAACGTGGGCTCTGTCAGGGTCATAACGGATACTGGCGGAGGGGTTTGAGCATGAGTAAAACCGTTTCCAGGAGTCGTCGCAAGAAACGCAAGTCCAACCGCCGGGGTGAGGCGCTTGGTATTGTTGTGCTCCTCCTGGGACTCGTATTGCTGTTGAGTCTCATCTCCTACAGCCCGACCGACCCGCCGGCAATTGATACCGCGGCAGAATATCCACGTAACTGGATGGGCCGGCTGGGAGCGCTCCTCGCCTATGGGATGGTCGGGAAGCTGGGCCGGATCCCGCCGCTCCTCACGATTCTGGTGATCCTGCTCTGGGGATGGCGACTCCTGCGGAATTCCGTGAACCGCACCCTGATCGCCACCTCACTCAAGATTCTGGGAATCCAGGTACTCCTCTCGATCCTGCTGGCTTTCCCCCACTTTCTGCTGGGCGGGACGATCTCATACGATCTTGCGGGGGAGTGGGGCGGACAGATCGCCGGTTTCCTGGTGACCAACGTCGGTATTGGCGCGCCTCTTGTCTGGTTCACACTGCTTCTTCTCTTCCTGATGGCGGCCTTCGGCCTCAAACCGGGTGAGATAGCCGGGGCGGTGGCCTCGGTAGGACGCACGACCGGGAGCGGGGCGGCATCCATCTCAGGGACAGTGGGCAAGGTGTTCACAGCGATTGTATCGGGTATCCGGTCGGTTGGATCATCGATCAGCAGCAGGCGGAGTGC
>JALGVQ010000010.1 GCA_025774615.1 bacterium | reverse complement strand
CTGTCAGCGCCGGTTGAGAGTGGCCGGAAGCGCATTCGAACGCTCCCGATATTGCTGCCCCTGGCCGCGGCAGCTGTGCTCTTTTTCTTCATCTTCCCGCTGTGGAATGGAGAGGTCGAGATCCCCCGGGATCCGGTCCTGCCGGTCCTTGCTGTCGAACTGCCCGCTGTGGCAGCGCCGGTTGAAAGGACAGCGATGATCCTCGACTCTGGTGATCCCGATTACCAGATAATCTGGCTCTTTTAGAAAGCGGAGGGTAAAGCAATGAAAACCATGAGAATGACCGCCATGCTCATCGGACTGCTCGCGATCACCGGTTGTAGCGGCTCCCCGAAACTGGATATCCAGACCTACGAGGTGAAGCATCTCGACCAGCACCAGCTGAGCCAGCTTATCGAACCATACATCTTCTATGACCGGGAAGGCGCCGACGGGATGTATACCCTGTCAGGAAACATCCTCACCGTTCGGGAGACCTCCGATAATCTTGGCAGGATCGCTATGGTCCTGAAGACCTACGATATCAAGAAACCGACTATCAGGCTGTATATCGATGTAATCGAAGCCGATGATGGGGCCGAGGTGGATCCTGCTGTACGGGATATTGCCAACCGTTTAAAGGAAATCTTCAAATTCGAAGGGTACAGGAAGGTGAGTGGGGGAGTGCTCCTGGCCACCGAAAACACCCGGGTCGAACAGTCCATGGGGGATGAGAGAAGCAGGGTGTTCTGGTATACATTTGCAGCCAACTGTGGACGACTCACTCAGGATGAGGGCGACTGGGTGATCTTCACCGAGATGACGCTGCGTCGGGCTGACGGAATAGAGATCAGTACCTCCGCCCTGCTGCGGGAGGGCCAGACCACACTGGTTGGGACCAGCGCGACATCGGAACCTGACTCTGGCATAAAAGCCGTTATCCTCGCCGTTCGTCCGGAAATCGTTTACTGACAGGTCGCCTGCTCATCCCTGTGCCATGGATCCCGTCCTCTCACTAAGAGGGCGGGATTTTTCATGGCGTTGAAGGGGGCCGCCGTGGGGGACTACTATTGTCTCTTGCTGACTGATCGCCTGAATTGCTGATCTATTCCTCCTGCAAGGGGCCTGGTCCGATGAGAACGATAAAACAGCTCACTCCGGTTGTGGTATTCCTGCTCACCATCAGCGTGACTTCGGCGCGGGCGCAGAACATTCACGATACACGCCTGCTCTCCCAGCCTGCGGTGAGTGGTGAACATATCGCCTTCGAGTACGCCGGTGATCTCTGGATCGCCGACCTGGACGGTACGAACGTCCACCGGCTGACGAGTCATATAGGTAATGAGGCCAGCCCGCGCTTCTCTCCCGATGGGAGACTGATCGCCTTTACTGCCCAGTACGAGGGCAATGCCGATGTCTACATCGTTTCGGCCGAGGGTGGTGTGCCCCGCAGGCTCACCTGGCATCCCGGAGCCGATGCCGTACAGGGATTCACCCCCGACGGAGACGCTGTCCTTTTCCGCTCGTCGCGGGCGGTGTTCACGAACCGGTATTCGCAGCTCTTCACGATCCCGGTGGAGGGTGGACATCCGGCGCAGCTCCCCATCCCGAATGCGTACAAGGCGACCTATTCACCCGACGGCCGCATGATGGCGTATACACCCCTTGGTGAACGATTCGGTCAGTGGAAGAACTACCGGGGGGGAACCGTGTCGAGGATCTGGCTCTACAACACCCGGAACCATGAGGTCGAGCAGGTCCCCCAGCCGGAGGGGCGATGCAACGACACCGATCCGATGTGGTTCGACGGTGTGGTCTACTTCCGCTCAGACCGGAATGGTGAATTCAACCTCTTCTCCTTCGACATCCGTTCCCGGAGTGTGACTCAGCTCACGACCTTTGATGATTTTCCCGTCATGAGCGCATCCGCCGGCGGGGGGCTGATCATCTTCGAGCAGGCAGGATATCTCCATCTCTTCGATCCGGGTGCAGGAGGGAGCAGGAGACTCACTGTCGGGATCGCGACCGACCTCAACGAGGTGCGGCCCCGTTATACAGAGGGTTCCAACTTCATCAGGAACGCGGATATCTCCCCCTCAGGAGCCCGCGCTGTATTCGAGTTCCGCGGAGAGATCGTGACCGTTCCGGCCGAAGAGGGGGATCACCGTCAGCTCACGTCCACTTCGGGAGCCCACGAACGCTCCCCGATCTGGTCACCCGATGGCGCCTCGATCGCCTGGTTCTCAGATGCCTCCGGCGAATACGAACTGCAGATCGCGTCCCAGGACGGACGTGGTGAAATGCGCTCTATCCCGATCCCGGGAGCGGGTTTTTACGAGTCACCCGTCTGGTCACCCGACGGGACGAAAATCAGCTTCACTGACAACTCCTGGTCGCTCTATCTGCTTGATGTGGAATCGGGCAGGGTGGAAAAGATCGCCTCGGAACGCCTCTATGGACCCGCAAAACTGCTCCACCACAGCTGGTCTCCCGACTCGCGATGGCTGGCCTACACCCTTTATACGATGACCTATTTCCAGCAGGTGTATCTCTACTCGGTGGAGGAGGGCGCATCACACCCGATCACCGATGGACTGAGCGACGTCACCGAACCGGTGTTCGACGCGAGCGGCAAGTACCTCTATTTCACCGCTTCCACCGATGCCGGGCCGGTGCGCAGCTGGTTCGCTATGTCCAATGCTGACATGGAGATGAGTAACGCTCTCTACCTGGCTGTTCTGCCGAAGGGTGTGAGGTCCCCGCTCGCCAGAGAGAGTGACGAGGAGGTCACGGTAGATGAGGCGGAAAACGGGCAGACGGGAGCGGAGGATGACGCCGAAGTCAGGACCGTTATCGATTTCGATGGTCTCGACCAGAGGATACTTGCCCTTCCGCTGGGCTCGGCCACCTACTACGACCTGCAGGCAGGTCCGGAGGGACAGATCTACTATCTCAAGCGAGAAGAAGGAAGAGGCACGAGCCTTCGCAGGTTCGATCTCGATGAGAAGGAGGAGACCACACTTCTGGAGAGCTGTACCACCTACCAGCTCTCAGCGAACCGGAAGAAGGTACTTGTCAGGAGTGGCAGTAACTGGTCGATCGCAGGGGCGGGTGCCAAGATCGCGCCCGGATCGGGCAGAATCTCGGCCGACCGGATCGAGGTACGCTACGACCCGCGGGAAGAGTGGGAGCAGATATTCAATGAGGCGTGGCGGATCAACCGCGACTGGTTCTACGACCCGAACATGCACGGTGCCGACTGGCCTGCGATGCGGGAGAAGTACCGGGTATTTCTGGCTGACTGTGTGACCCGTACCCAGTTGAACACGATCATCCGCTGGATGTGTTCGGAGGTTTCTGTCGGGCACCACCGGGTGGGTGGTGGTGATTTCCCCGATGGGCCGGAAGCGGTCCCGGGAGGACTGCTCGGAGCCGATTATGTGATCGAACGTGGTCGGTATCGTTTCTCGAAAGTCTATGGCGGTCTCAACTGGAATCAGAACCTCAGGTCGCCTCTCACCGAACCGGGTGTGGATGTTGAGGCTGGCGAGTACCTGCTGGCTGTGGAGGGTGAAGATCTCAGGCCGCCTGATAACCTCTACCGCCATTTCGAGAATACGGCCGGCAGGATGATCGAGATAACAGTCGGATCAGATCCGAGCGGTCGGGATGCCCGTACCGTGAAGGTCATCCCCATCACGAACGAATCGGCCCTGAGGAACCGGGACTGGGTCGAAGGGAACCTCCGTCGGGTGGATGAGGCCACCGATGGACGGGTGGCGTACGCATATGTGCCCAACACCTCGACCCTGGGGCACACGTATTTCAAGCGCTACTTCTACCCACAGGCCGACCGGGAGGCGATCATCGTCGATGAACGGTTCAATGGCGGAGGATCGGTCGCTGACTATTACATCGATCTTCTGCGACGGCCCGAGATCTGCTACTGGGCGATGCGGTACGGTGAGGACCTGAAGACACCGTTCTCGGCGATCCAGGGACCGAAGGCAATGATCATCGATGAGACGGCCGGTTCGGGAGGTGACCTCCTGCCATGGATGTGGCGCAAACTGGATATGGGTCCGCTCATCGGGAAACGTACCTGGGGAGGTCTGGTCGGCACCCTCGGGTTCCCGGTCCTGCTCGACGGCGGAAGTGTCACGGCGCCCAACCTGGCCATCTGGACCGAGGATGGATTCATCGTAGAGAACGTCGGGGTTCCGCCTGACATCGAAGTGGAACAGTTCCCGGCAGAT
This sequence comes from bacterium, assembly GCA_025774615.1. GTDB lineage: Bacteria > Blakebacterota > Blakebacteria > Blakebacterales > Blakebacteraceae > Blakebacterum. The sequence continues at coordinate 35,601 of JALGVQ010000010.1, read as the reverse complement.
GTCATCGCGGGACGTGATCCACAGCTGGAACGGGCCATCGAGGAGATACTGAAGGAACTGGAAGCCAATCCGGTCCAGAGGCCGGTGCGTCCGCTGTTCCCGATACGGATATGGAAGAGGTAACGGGGGAATCATGGCTGAACGGATGTCACTGTTTGCAGCTCTCCTGACTCTGGCAGCGGCGGGGTGTGCCCACGCGCCGCCGCCGCCACCAGTCACCGTTGAGATCGCGGTACCGACCGAAGCAACACGCACGTTCACTCGGGGACTCTCTGTCGCAGAGCGATACCTGGTCTCTGAGATCAGGGAGCGCCGCTTCACCCACGATCAGCTCTGGTCGGCCCTCGGTCCCCTCGTCGATTCAGACGACTTCACCGTTGAAGAGGCCGGCCTCTCGATCGGGGGACGCTCGATCATGACGGTGACGTTCGGGAAGGGACCGGCAACAGTCCTTCTCTGGTCGCAGATGCATGGGGATGAATCCACCGCCACCATGGCACTGGCCGACATCATCCGTTTCCTGGGAGAGGCGGACTCAGATCCCCTGCGGAACCGTCTCAGGGAACAGCTCACGATCGTTATGATACCGATGCTCAATCCCGATGGAGCAGAACTCTTCCAGCGGCGGAACGCCATAGGAGTCGATATCAACCGTGATGCCCGCAGGCTCGCGACGCCTGAGGCACGGATACTGAAAGAGGTAAGGGACAGGGTTGATGCCGACTACGGATTCAATCTGCATGATCAGAATCCTCATACACAGGCAGGCAGGGATGGCCCGAGGGCCGCGATCGCTCTGCTGGCGCCGGCTGCAGACTTTGAACGGAGCTGGGGGCCGGTACGGGCACGGGCCCGTTCGGTCGCGTCCATTATAGCAGGAGTGCTCGAGGCCGAGATTCCCGGAAAGGTGGCACGCTACGGCGATGCCTTTAATCCAAGGGCCTTTGGTGACCTGATGCAGCAGTGGGGGACCAGCACGGTTCTGATCGAGAGCGGCGTCCTCGATGATGATCCGGAGAAACAGCGACTCAGGGCCCTGAATGTAGCTGCATTGCTGGCAGCGTTCGACACGATCGCCCGTGACGGGTTGGTCGCGGTGGAGACGGTCTGGTATGATGATCTGCCTCCGAACCGGGGATTCACCCACGATCTTGTGGTTCGGGGCGGCACACTCATGCTCAGTGGTGCTGAACCGATGAAAGTGGACATGGCGTTTACCTGGGAGGACGGTGTACGCAGATCAGGACTCGTCCTGAGTGAGGTGGGTGACCTGGAAGAGGAATACGCGCTGGAAGTCATTGATGCGACAGACCTCTACATTCACCCGGAGGCCCCCTTCCTGAGTCTTGACGAATCAGGCGCATGGCTGCTTATCGATGCTCCCGCGGCCATCACTCTGCGAAAAGGCCCGGATCGTGAAAGCGAACTGGTGATGAGAATCGGTGGACATCACTGAATTCCTGATAGAGGCGGCCCGTGCCCTCCAGCGGTATGGCATGTACCCGGATGGGCATCCCTCCCGCATCACTACCGCGGATGAATTACTGCAGGGATTGAAAGACATCATCAAGGCCGGGGGAGATCTCACGATCCAGGTTGCCCAGGACCACCTGGTGATCGGTGACCTTGAGACTGATGAAAAGAACAATTCTGCTGCCAACTTCGCCAGGCGTCTGCACCAGCATCAGCTCCACGTAATCACCTTCAAGGCAGGGATCACTCGACAGGAAGTGGATGGGTTGTTCGGCATTATCTCCGTGTCGGTGGGCAAGAGCATCGGGGAGCCATTCGGCGCTTCACCTCCGGAGGCGATAAATCAGTGGCCGCACATCGCCATCCAGCCGACACCGTATGCAGCCATGAGACTCTCCGACCCGACGGATGACTTCGATGACGATCAAACCGGATTTGGAACCGGTGGTCCCGGATCAACCAGTGCTCCGTCCGCGCTGCAGCTTCAGATAGCAAAACTGTTCGAGAATCTGGATGTGGCCGCTCAGCAGAAACTGGCGAAGATGTTCCAGGCGCTTGTGAATGCAAAGGGGGTGGATGGATCGCATGATAAGGCGGTTCTGAAGCTCGTCGAACTCACCCGGAAGGGAGGGAGCAAACAGGCGACCACCATGCTCGGTGTGCTCTCGAAGATAGGGAAACAGCTTGGGGCAGCCGACACGGACGGCGTATCAGTCACTCCCGGCACGATCCTGGGTGAACTCATCAGACAACTCTCCGGTGAGCAGATCGGGGGAGAGATCATCGTTGAAGATGCAGAGCCGGTCGAGAAGCCGGAGTGGGTAGGCGAGATAGAGGCCGATCGCATCCTGCAGATGAGTATTGAACTGGAAGAGATGACCCCTGTCGGGCAGAAGCGGTTGAAAGATATAGCCAACAGCGGTGACCTGAGAGCCCTGGATATTCTCATCAGGGGAGCGCCGCAGGGGAACCCGGTCCTGGCAACCATCGTTGAATGGATCGCCAGACCGAAAACCCTTCAGAATATGCTGGCTGGTGAAACGCTTGATATCGCTACCCTGGATCTGCTCATCCCCCTGGTGGGGGAAGCGGCAATCGGTCCGATGATGGATATACTCCTCGCGACAGATGATGAACAGTCGCGGATGGAACTGGTTGAGCGGCTTGTTGCGTTCGGAGAACCGATCGGTCCAATGGCGCTGGAACGTATCGACGATCCCCGGTGGGAAGTCCGGAGTCTTCTCCTTACCCTCCTGAGCAGGATCACTCCACTTCCGGCGGGATTCACCCCTTCGATATTCTATCTGGATGATGAACGCCGGGTCCGCCTGCAGGCGATGAAATTCGGTCTCGCAAGGGGTGAGAGTCGGGAGAAACTGCTCCTGTCGGCTCTGCGCGATCCCGATGACGAGATCGCGGCTTTCGGGCTCGAAGAGGTGAAGAAGATGTGCCCGCCCGATACCGCTCCGCAGATAATCGAGATGGCGCTGAATGGTCGTGAAGCGACTGCTACCCGGAGAACCTGTATCAGGGCGATGGGGGTTATCGATGATCCTGGTGTGTTCGATGCCCTGTTGACCCTCACCTGGCAGAAAAAGCTGTTCATACTCTTCACCCTCACGCCGAAATCATCAGAGATGCTGGAGGCTCTTTCTGTCATCGCTTCAAGGTTCGGCAGAGATCCGAAGGCGAAAGCGGTGCTGAAGGCCGCCCGCAAGTCGAAGGACCCCCAGATCAAAGCGGTCGTTGCCGGCAAGGGGGTGGAATCGTGAATCAGGCAGTCCAGTTCATGCACTCGCTCGCACAGGCGATTTCCACCATCGGCCTGTATTCCGGGGAACACCCGGCGAGAGTCGGGGCTCTCGAAAAGCTCTATGAGACGCTGGCGGAGCTTCTCGAAGAGAACGAGAGGCCATCATTCACCTTTTTCGGGGATGAGGTGGTCTACATCGATTCGCCTTTACGCGAATTGAAGGGCTGGGCTCTTTCGGTGCGTCTCTCAGAGAGCAGTATCGAGAGGATCGAGTTCACGCCCGGGATCTCGATCGAGGAACTCGGTACCTTTATTGGTGACCTCCATCTCTACATGACAGACAAGAAAGAACTCGACGATGGTTCTCTCGACACCTTCTCCCATATCCGGTTCGGATCGGTCAGCCTGCTTGAGAGGTCGGGTGGAGGGGATGACCGTTTCGATCTCTACGAGCAGGCAGAGATGGCCGGCGGTCTCTTCATAGAAGCAAAGAAGAACGGGAGGATACCCGTCGCCCTCTCCCGCTCGGTGCTCGACTCGATATGGGGCGCGATGCACACCGAGGAAGCATTCGTCATCCCCATCGTACCAACCGAGGAGGGGAAAGATCTGGCCCCGGTGCGCGCCATGAATACGGCGGTTCTCGCGGTAGCCTTCGGGCGCTTCATGAACCTGAAAGCTTCAGAGATCAGGATGATCGCCGAGGCGGCGCTCCTGCACGATATCGGCAAGGTCGCCATCCCCGATGAGATACTGAATAAGCCGGGAAAACTGGATCCGGCTGACTGGGAGTACATCAAGAAACATCCGATCGCGAGCGCGAAGATCCTCCTTCGTTCAGGTGAAAAATTCGAGATGGCCGCGGTCGCCGCGTACGAGCACCATCTCGAGCTCGACGGATCGGGTTACCCTGAGCTCATCTATCCCCGCAAACCCCACAGGGTGAGCCAGGTGGTGCGGCTCTGTGATGTGTATGACGCGATGCGCACAAAACGGCCTTACGAACCGGAACAACCCCTGGGCAAGATCATGGAAGTGATGCGGAGCGGTGCGGGCAGGAAATTCTCTCCCGACCTGGTGGATCATTTCACTTCGATGTTGAGGGATTGGGACGCGAAATTCGTTCGTGGAGATACCGGCGGCGCTGGTGAGGACACCGGTCCGGCCACCGAATCGATCAGACTCATCTGACAGTGCTCTATCGCTCTCCTCTTACATAACCGATCACGTATCGAATACCGATCGAGACATTCAGTGTCGGTTTGACCGAGGGGTAGAGATCAAGGATCGGTACCACTTCGAGAAACACATCGAGTTCCGTCTCGGGGATGAGATAGTCGAGGCCGGCCGGGAAACGGACCCCGAGTCGTGAATCATTTCTGAACACCTTCAGCCGCGCGCCAAGTCCGTAGTAGAGATAGAGTTCGCCATCATCGACCCTGAAGAAGTCGAACCAGTGCCGCAGGTAGTCGAGGTGCAGGTGGAAGGCGCTCTGGTCGAAGAAGGACCACGCGATCGCTCCGGCAAAGGCGGTATAGTCTTTATTGACATAGCGGTATATGTCATCGATCTCATCACTCTCGATACCGATCTCCCCGATGATCGAATAGCCGGCATTGATCAGTTTGCGTATCGACGCCGCTGCCTGCCGACCGCCGGCCAGTCCGGTCATGGTCGAGAAATCCCTGTCCCACAATTTGAACGACAGTCCGGTCGGTTCTCCGATCAGGAATCCGGCGTCGAACTGCCGGTCTTGAGCCTCCAACGCTCCGCCGGACAAAAGGATGATGGTGATGAGGGTGAGGATTGTTCTGCGCATGGTAATCGGTTCTCCCGGGCTGACTACTCAGTACGAGTTCTACCTCCGTCCGGTTCCACGATCTTGATCGGTTCACCTTCCGTGACCCGGTCATCGAGACGTTTACCGTTAAGGAGAGAGAATTCTTCGAGTCGTTCTTCCGGAACACCCCGGGAGAGCAGGAAGGTACGCAGGGTCTCCTCGCGCTCACCACGTACAATCCGGATCCTGTCGGGCTGCACGCTCAGGAGTGCCCTGTCGGTGAGAAGAGAAAAGCCGTTCATGGTATGCTCGAAATCGGATCGAAATGCATCAAAGCTGGCCAGGTCGCAGATGCCATGAAAGGTGAAGATCGTGCTCCCCTTCATGATGAACGTGGAGAGTATCCCGAAGGCACCCTGATCCGTCTCGATCACCGTTCTCGATCGACGGGCGGGAAACCCGTTCACGGTGACCCGCTCACTCTCGACCGGCATCACGCCCAGGCCTGAGAAGAATGAGTCTGCCTCTGCTGAAGGAGAACTCGTGGTTCCGAGGCTGAACAGAATGACTGCCTCCTTTTCCGGAGCGGTTATCTGAACCTGGGAGGTCTCGTTCAGGACCGACCACTCATCCGGCAGGGGGAAGCGGAGGGTGAGCTCGGGATGATTGAACCACCCGTCGCGGACAAAACCCTGTCGGGGATCGGCTCCGAAGATGATGCCGTTTATCTTCCTCAGGTATTCCTCACGGTTTACATCAAAAGAGGTATGTTCAACCTTTGCCCGCCACTCCTCTGCGAGCTGTCGGACAGTCTCAACCCGTTTCTCAGGGGCGGGATGGGTAGAGAACCAGTCGGGGAGCCCATCGCCTGTGCTCGGGTGCATCCGCTCCAGGGTAGCGAAGAAATTAGCCATCTCTCCGGCTGCCCACCCCTGGGAAGTCGCGTACTCGACCCCGAGACGGTCAGCCTCCCGTTCATTCTCCCGGCTGAAACTCAACATGAGCAGACCGACACCAGCCTCGGCGACAGCTGAATATTTTCTGAATCTCTCCGAGAATGCCGCTCCGATACCGAGTCCCAGCTGTGCCAGTTGAGCCTGGCTGAGCCGCTGGGCGGAATGCCGGGCGGTTATGTGTCCGATCTCGTGTCCGAGAATTCCGGCGAGCTCGGCCTCGCTTCCCAGATAGGGCAGGATGCCGCGGGTCACGTAGACATATCCTCCGGGCACCGCGAATGCATTGATGACGGGAGAGTCGAGTACCTTGAACGACCAGTCGAGATCGGGCCGGTGGGAGTTCCGGGCCATCTGCTCTCCCATCATCGTTATATGGGAAGAAAGAGCCTCATCGTCATAGAGCCCGTAGGCGGCGACGATCCCCACATCAGATTCTGCGCCGAGCGAGGCTTCCTGCCCGACAGTGATAAGCATGAGCTGTCGCTTGCCGGTAACGGGATTGACGGCACACGCTGTTACGACCGATACACAGATGAACAGGAGAGCCACGATCGGGAAGTGCCGCCCATTCGAAGGTCGTGCTCTCATGGATTATCTCCTCCAATCAGCGTTGGCTTGCCAGTCCACCGGCGATCTCACCACCGTCGATGATGAAACACTGTCCGGTGATGAAAGATGATTCATCTGAGGCCAGGAACGCGAACAGCGAGGCCACATCCTCAGGTGAGCCAAGGCGATCGAGGGGCAGTCTGGATGAGAATGCGGTCTTCATATCAGGGGTGTATTCGGCATCCTGCATCGGCGTCAGGATGAATCCGGGACAGGCAACGTTCACGCGGATCTTCGGCCCCAGTTCGAGAGCCATCGAGCGGGTGAGTTCCACCACTCCGGCTTTCGAGGCATTGTAATCGGCGTAATAGTGATAACCGGTCATGGCGTTCGTCGATCCCATATTCACGATGACACCGCCATCTCCGGTCAGCATCAGCTCCGCTGCGGCCCTGCCGACCAGGAATATGCCATTGAGATTCACATCGATGACCCGCCGCCACTCTTCAGGTGTGATCTCGAGGAAGGGATGACGGATGCTGATACCGGCGTTGTTGATGAGGATGTCGAGCCCGTTCATCAATGCTCCGACTTCAGCGAATCCGGCCTTCACCTCCTCCGGGTCGGTGACATCGGCCCGGATGGAGCCGGAGAGACCGGGGATCTCGTCGGAGGCGCCGGTAAGCGCATGTTCGTCATGATCCCAGATAACGACCTGCGATCCTTCATCCAGGAACCTGCGGGCCGTGGCCATGCCGATGCCTCCCGCGCCTCCGGTGATGACAACTCGCTTGCCGGCCAGTCCCTGCATTCTGTGCTCCTCAGGTGTTTCACACCGGGTATGTATACCCGGGTGTCGGCGATTCTCAGTTGTTCTGCGGCAGGCCCCGATAGAAACGGATCATGCGGAGAACAGCATCCTGGCAGACTGCGCAGAGTGTTCTCCCGGCAGGCGCGTTGCGGAACATGAGACAGTCGCGCATCGGACGATAGAGGCCGGTGGATGAGTAACCGGCCCCCTCGAAGGCACCCACCACGTCCCTCACCGACGCACCGGACACGATCTCCTCCCTGCGATCACCCAGCTCCTTCACCCTGGCAGCCAGCTCCTCCTCGATCTTCCTGATGGTCTCATCTGTGGCCTCTTCCTGTCGCAGGCGCGTGATCTCCGTTCTGGCCTCTCTGCGAAGATCGCGCTGCATTGCCGGGATCCCTTCGTATTCGGTCTTCTCCCATGGCGTGGGAAGAGGTGTCGCGGCATCGACAAGGTGCCGCCATTTCAACCGGGTCGGGTCGAGAAGGGCGGTGATGTTCGGTTCCGGCGGCTCGACGCCCGGCGGGTAGAATTCGTTGTACGCGACTGTGGATGCGTAGTACTCATCTGCGAGTCCGGCGAACGAGTGACCGAATTCATGCAGAAAGACATGTCCGCTCAAGTCATTATCGACCGTGGAAACGGCATACCAGTTGTAGATCCCGCCTCCGCCATACCGCTCGGAGTTCACCACGATCACGATCGCGTCGTAGGGGACGTTCGCGGCGATATCCCGCAGGGCCCGGTTGTCCTCGGTCAGCAGGTAGCGCGGCAGGCCGAGGGCATTGAAGCTCGAGTTGATCGCAGTGCGTCGCCAGATGCCGTTGGTCGGTTCATCCACGCCGCTCTCGGCTGAGGCTCTGAATACTCCATGGATATTGAAGTGTTCCCTGTTCGACCGGTACGGTTCCTCTTCGAACATGAATTCCATCAACCGATCGAGATCCGCCTCCAGCTTCGAGCGTTCATCCCCGGCATACCCTTCGGCAATGAAGGCGATATCCACACACTCATGCGGATCACCTCCATGCATCATTTCGATCACCTGCACCTGTTCGGCTGGCGGTTCATGGATCACACCAACCGCTTCCGGGTCGATCCTCTGACTGAATATCTCCTGAAATGAATTATCCCTCCTGCGCACTTTGACGATGAACGTGATCGGCATCTTCGGACAGGGGATAAGGGCCGACTCGTGGTAGGTTCGCGTGATACCCTCGGCCGCCGGATCGGTCGTCTGGTACTCCCCGAAGTAACTGTTGAATCCTCGTGAAAAAATCAGCTGACCCGACCCGTCATCATGGACCATGATGAAATATTTGCCGTTATCGAAGGGATCGAGCAGGTTCGTGAGGTTTCCGGCCCACGATCCCTGGACATATACCTGATCGAGAGAGACAGATTCCTCAACCGCGTCACCTGTGTGGTAGTAATCGACCCGCATGGTTGCGTCGGTGAACCACAGTTCGAAATCATCACTCTGCTGCGCTCCGGTGACAATGGGTGCGAGCAGCAGCAGGATCGTCACGGAAATGATCGGTCTCATGATCTCCTCACTTCAAGCTGTCATACGATCGCGCCCAGGCCCTGCCGGCAGGACGCATGCTCATGATCCTGCTTCCGGCAGCCTCGACAGGGAAGGTCTGCCGATAGGTATCAGACCAGGCATGTCCGAAGTTCTCTTCACTCCCGGAATGAACCAGGGCCCATACACTCCCTCCGAAACCGGCGCCGAACGCGGATGATGCCAGGGCTCCATGCTCGCGAGCGAACTGCTGGAGCGCGTCGGTCTGGGGTGTCTGGTTCTCGAGTCCCTCGGCAGCGCCCCGATGGGACGCATCGGCGAGCGCTCCCACCCTCTCCCAGTCGCCCGACCTGAACGCCTCGACTGCGCCGGGAATGTACTCCATCTCCTCATGGTAGAACTGTTCGAACCGCGTTGAAAGCCGCATGTCCTTCAGCTCTCCGTTACCCTGCTCGGCGCTCCTCAGCTTGGAGAGTGCGGCCTCCAGGCCGATCCGTTCAGCATGACCGGCACATTCCCTGAGCGTCGTGAACGCTTCACCGGTATGCGCGCGGAAGACCTCCACGGTTCTGGCAGCCCTATGGGAAGCGCGGTTGTACGCCCCCAGTGCCTCACCGGTCTTCTCGGCGGAGACACCCGAGGTCGCGATAACCAGGGTCAGAGAATCATCCCAGTCGATGCGCTCGATCAGGCGGATCGGGCTGTACCGGTAGACGCTGACAGAGTCAGCCCGGGAACAGAGCATGGCGGCATGGTCCTCACTGCCACCAAACGTGCCGACTCCAGTCTCGCCGGCAAGGGTTCCGAAGGAAGCCCCATTCTCGACACTACCGAGATATCCGGCAAGCTCCTCGCAGGTGGAGATGTTCCCACGGTACGCGGATGTATCCTCGAGCCGATTGATATGTGCCAGAACGAGGAAAGTCGCCACCATGAAGGCACTGCTGCTGCTCATGCCGTCTGCACGCGGAAGGTCACTCTGGAAGGCGATGTCAGCACCCCGGAGGGTGATGTCTTCCCCGAAGTTGAGTGCGATCCTGCGTGCCGTGGTGGCCGGGTAGTTCAGCCAGTGCCCGGCAGGCAGGCGGGGAGACTCTCCCGGGATAAACGAGGCCATAGATGCGGGATTGTCGGACGGGATCATCCTGACAGTTGTGTCGTCACGCGGGCTGGCCGTCATCCGGAAACCGCGGTCGGTTGCCGCGACGATACTGCTTCCGCCGGCGTAATCGGTGTGCTTGCCGAAGAGTTCGATACGCCCGGGCACAAAAGCTTCAACTGATGCCCGCTTCCCACCGAGAGACTCGATGACCTCATGGCAGGCCAGCAGAAGGGGATCGTCAGATGAGTTCACGGGCTGATTGCCGGGAGGGTTATCTGCATGGTATCGGTTACCTCCTCGACCGGTTCGATGTCACGGGCACTTGTCAGGTCGTAGACCGGAAGTGAAAACCGTGTCGTCATCAGACAGAGGCCGGCATCACTGACCAGTTGCATGGCCGCAGAGGGTATCTCGAACTCATTCCTGACAGGGTGGGGGGGGATCGCCCGACATGCGTCGAAGATCTCCGGCCCGAAATGCCACGAGTTCATTGAGATCGGCGCGACCTGTTCAAAGGTCGCCGATTCCTCCCGCCCCGGTTTTTCGATGATCCTCGTCAGGCACCCCCGGTCATCCGTTTCGACCAGTGACATATCGGCTATCCGTTCGGCCGGGATGTTCCCGCGCAGGAGGCCCTCCCGATCGAAAAGGGTCAGCGCGGGAGGTTTCATTGATTTCAGTGCCGTGAGGGTCTCGGCAGGATAGAGGTTGTCACAATTCACTACCACGAACGGTTCACCCCGGGTGAACTCCTCCGCGGTGAGCAGAGCGTGAGCCGTGCCGAGTGGTTCATGCTGTACGGCAAAGCATAGTCGCGACTCCGTCATGGCGTTGGCCATCGCCTCATAATACTCGTTGAGCATGCTCCGGTGCTCGGAGACGACCAGGCAGAGGTCGTCGAGTCCTGAGTCGATCAGGAGCTGGATCGCGTAGTCGAGAAAGGGGCGATTGTGGAACCGGATCATCCCTTTCAGACCATCCCGGACGGCCTCACGATTACCATGGTCGAGTACCTCAGGACTGCTTCTGCGCATCCGTGATCCGGCACCGGCAGCAAGGATGACTGCCTTGCGAGTCGAACAATCATCATCCCGACTGGTTGACATCCGCATTTTTCTCATCACTGGTGAATCCCAGCCCGGGAAGCAACTTCAGCAGGAACCAGGTAGAGACGGCGAAGACCAGAGTGCAGATGACGCCCAGAAGGGTCTTTCCGTAGAGGAAGAACCCGGTCCCGAAGAGTGCAGAGTAGACGGTTGCTATTCCCAGGAACCAGCCGAGGAAGGAAGCGGTCAGTGTCTCACCGCTTTCAACAACGCCGCTTGTGTCCACCACCTTCTTCCATCCCGGCCCGAGGGGGTGAATCTTGTCGTAGAACGACTGAAGTGTCTCCTGGCTGGCCGGCCTGGTGAGCAGCATTACCGTGATCCAGCCGAGGGTGGTGATGCCGACCCCGATCAGCAGGCGCATAGAGGGGTGGATCTCGGTGAAGCCGAGGGTGCCATGGAAGAATTCGAAATAGATCGCTACGAGGAACGAGATGATCATTGCGGCGATCTCTGCCCAAGCATTGATCCTCCACCAGAACCACCTGAACAGGAAGATCAAACCGGTTCCGGCCCCGATCTGCAGGAGGATGCGGAATGCCTGCAGAGCGTTCTCGAGCCACAGTGAGACCACCGAGGCGATAACAATGAGGAGAACGGTCGAGATCCTCGCGACCAGCACGTAGTGGCGGTCACTGGCGTCACGGGAGATGAAGCGTCGGTAGAAGTCATCGACGATATATGATGAACCCCAGTTCAGGTGCGTACTGATGGTGCTCATGTAGGCTGCCGCAAGAGATGCGATCGCCAGCCCGAGCAGTCCATGAGGCAGGAAGACGAGCATTGCGGGGTAGGCCAGGTCGTGACCGATGATGCTCGGATCGAGGTTGGGAAACGCCGCCTGGATCGAGTCGAGGGTCGGATAGACGAGCAGAGAGCAGAGCGCGACCAGTATCCACGGCCAGGGACGGAGCGCGTAATGGGCTATGTTGAACCAGAGTGTGGAGAACATCGACTCTTTCTCGTTCCTCGCCGCGAGCATTCTCTGGGCCACATACCCGCCTCCACCCGGTTCAGCACCCGGGTACCAGGTGCTCCACCATTGAACCGCGATCGGCACAATGAATACGGGCAGGAGGGTATGCCAGTCGGTGAAATCAGGAAGGAAATTCAGTTTTCCCGCGAGTGCGGGATTGGAGATCAGCCCGCTCAGCCCTCCCACCGCCGGCTGCTGCAGAGCGAAAATGGCTGCGGCGACCGATCCGATCATTGCGATGACGAAGAGAAGGAGGTCGGTGACGACAACGCCCCAGAGTCCGGATGAGGCCGAATAGATCGCTGTAACAGTCGCGCAGACTACCACCGTAGTGTACTTGTCGACGCCGAGCAGGACTCCGGAGATCTTGATGGCCGCCATTGTCACTGTGGCCATGATCATCACGTTGAAGAAAACACCCAGATAGATCGATCTGAATCCTCTGAGGAAAGCGGCGGGGCGACCGGAATAGCGCAGTTCGTAGAACCCCATATCGGTGAGGGCCCCCGAACGTCTCCATAATTTTGCGTAGAAGAAGACGGTGCACATGCCGGTGATCAGGTACGCCCACCAGATCCAGTTACCGCTTACTCCTCCCGTGCGAACGATATCCGTGACGAGGTTCGGCGTGTCGGTGGAAAAGGTCGTGGCGACCATTGAGGTGCCGAGAAGCCACCAGGGGAGCTTCCGGCCGGAGAGGAAAAACTCATCGACTCCCTGTCCGGCCCGTTTGACGAAATAGAGACCGACGGCGAGTGCCACCAGTCCGTAACCGGCCATGACGGCCCAGTCGATTCCCGCTAGATGCATATGTTCTCAGCCATCCCTTCTGATCTGTGGCGATGCCATTCGTCTGCGGTCGGGACCAGGCATGGAATCGATCCGTGCGGCGCACTCAGCGCAATCGTCGCAGATTCCGTGCGGAAGGAGCGGCCGCAAGCCCGCCGAGTGCCGTACAGCGGAGTTCGGGGGGTAGCATCCTGCCGGTATCGTACACTGCATCGATGGTTTCATCGAGAGGTATGGGGTTTTCATATCCCCCAAGGATGAGATCCGCGCAGACGAACGCTCCTGAAGCGGCCGTTGCGTTCCTCGTATGACAGGGGATCTCGACCATGCCCTGAACCAGGTCACAGACAGACCCCATGGTATTCTGATACGAGATGGCCGCGGCATCTGCTGCCTGCCGCGCGGTTCCACCTGCCACCTCCACTACGGCGGCGGCCGCCATCGCTCCCGCGGCACCGATCTCGACCTGACAACCGGCTACTTCCGCGGCGAAGGTGGCCCGTTCAGCGGTGATGACACCGATCGCGCCTGCCGCCAGGAGGGCCAATGCGGCTTCTTCGTCAGACAATCCCTTCTCTTCCCGCATAGTCGAGATGACGGCGGGGAGGACACCAGCCGAACCGGCTGTAGGAGCGGCGCATACCACACCCATCCCCGCATTCACGTGCATGACGGCCAGCGCGCGGGCCGCGGCCCGTGCGTGTACTCCTCCGACAGCCAGCCTCCCCTCGGCCTCCGCGTCGATGATCATGCCTGCCGAAGGTCTGAGGAGCTGCATGGAGGGAAGGTCGGATGCCAGTCCCTCGATGACGGATTGTTCCATGATACGGAGGCGGGCGATGATCTCAGCCAGCACTTCATCACCGGGCAGACCAAGGAGCACTGATTCATATTCAAGCGCGAGCGTTCCCAGAGTGATATGTCGATCGATCGCCATCGTTGCCATTGCGGCAGCATCGGAAAAGATCGGCAGGCCGCGCTGCACGTGGAAGAACGGCTCCGTGTTCCAGACCTCCCGTATCCCGGAGAGCGAGCGGATCTGATCTATCAGATCACGTCCGAGCGGGGCGAACCGCCGGCAATGCAGCAGCGAAAGGCCATCTCGCGCCAGCTGTTCGATCTCGACGGTTTCATTGTCATCAGGGGCAAGCAGGGCAAGGATGTCGACCTCTCGCCCGGCTTCACTCTCCACCACCACATCGTGATAACAGCCGTTTATCTGCAGCGGCCAGTCACCGAGACGGGTGATCTCGACAGAACCTCCCCCGATCGACTCGGCGGTCACGCTCAGGGCGGTTCCGTCACTGGTGGCGCACTCGATGACGACGGTGTTCGGATGTTCAGCCCCGGGGATCGGTTCACATGAGAAGGAGGTCTCCAGACCGTGCTGCGAAGCGTGGTCGATCATGGAGGGGAAACGTGGATCCGTGAGTGCGATGCCAAGCAGGCCGGCGATGAAAGCCAGGTCTGCTCCCTGTTCATGGTAGACTTTCCCGTATGAACCATCGGGGTCGAACAGGAATTGCGCGGACACCGGAGAGGCTCCGAGCAGTGAGCGGATGAGCCTGCCGATATGATACGCTCCGGCAGTATGGGAGCTGGACGGTCCCCGCATGACGGGGCCGATAACGTGATTCAGTATGCTGATACGGTTATTCGACGTCAGCCGCCAAAGGATTGGTGTTCGGTACGGGCAATGATCTCATCCTGGAGGACCCTCCCCAGGTCGCAGAAATAATCGCTGTAACCGGCGACACGAACGATCAGGTCGCGGTACTGCTCCGGGTCGTCCTGCGCAAGCTTCAGCGTCTCGGAGTCCACCACATTGAACTGGATGTGATGTCCATCCATCCGGAAGTAAGAACGGACAAGATCGACGAAACGATCGAGACCGTTCTCACCCTCAAGGAGATGGGGTGTCAGTTTCTGGTTGAGCAGGGTCCCTCCTGTGCGCTCGTGGTCCATCTTGCCGACCGATTTGAGGACTGCGGTGGGGCCGAGGCGATCGGCTCCCTGCACCGGTGAAACACCTTCGGAGAGGGGCATCCCGGCCATTCTGCCATCAGCGCTGGCTCCACAGACAGAACCGAAGTAGATGTGACAGGTCGTCGGGAGGAGATTGATGTGGTAGTGGCCCCCCCTCGTGTTCGGGCGTCCCTCGATGGCGTTGTAATAGATCTCGAAGAGTTCCTTCATGACATCGTCGGCGTAATCGTCATCATTTCCATATTTCGGGGTTTTCTCGATGAGACGATGCCGCAGGCGCTCGTGATCCCCGAAATCACCGGCCAGGGCTTCCAGCAGTTCATCAAAGGCAACCCCACCCTGATCGTAGACATGGTATTTGACGGCTGTGACCGCGTCGGTAAGCGTACCAAGGCCTACCCCCTGGATGTAGGAGGTGTTATAGCGGGCCCCACCCTCATGATAGTCCTTCCCGTTCCAGATGCAGTCATCGATCAGGAGTGAGAGGAAGGGGGTGGGGAGGTGCCGGGCCCAGATCCGCTCGATTGTCTCATTTCCCGCGATCTTGATGTCAACAAAATGTTCGATCTGTCGCCGGTAGGCGTCAAGCATCTCATCGAAGGTCGTGAAGTGCGCGGGGGCTCCCGTTTCCAGCCCGATCCGCTTCCCCGTTCCGGGATCGATACCGTTGTTGAGAGTGATCTCGAAGACCTTCGGCATATTGAAGTAGCCGGTGAGGTTGTAGTTCTCCTTACCGAATGCCCCGACCTCGACGCACCCGCTCGACCCGCCCTGCCGGGCGTCCTCGAGTGACTTCCCCTGCCGCACCAGTTCCCTGACGATCAAATCGGCGTTGAAAATCGAAGGTTGTCCCACCCCGGTCCGGATGATCTGACCGGCTCGTTTCAGGAACTGATCAGGATTACAGCTGCTGAGCTGGACCGATGAACTGGGCTGAACGAGCCGCATCTCATCGATCACATCGAGGATGATCCAGGTCAGTTCGTTGACGGCATCCTCACCCTCTCTGGTAAGTCCACCTGAGTTGATCTGGGCGAAATCTGTGTAGGTACTGCTCTCGGCAGCGGTCACCCCCACCTTCGGTGGCGCCGGCTGATTGTTGAACTTGATCCAGAAGCACTGCAGGAGTTCACGGGCGTGTTCCTCGGTGAGGGTGCCCTCATCGATCCCCCTGCGATAGAAGGGGTAGAGATGCTGGTCGAGGTGGCCGGGATTGAAGGCATCCCACGTGTTCAGCTCGGTGGTCACCCCTACATGGACGAACCAGTAGTATTGCAGCGCCTCATGGAAATCCCGCGGTGCATCGGCAGGTACCCTGCGGCAGACCGAAGCGATTTTCTCCAGCTCCGCCTTCCGTCCCGGGGCGTTCTCGGACGAGGCGAGTTGATCGGCCAGATCGGCCAGACGAGTCGCGTACCGGATCAGCGCGTCGGCTGCGACCTCCATGGCCTGTAGCTGATGTTGTCTCCGGTAAGCATCTGTATCATTATCATAATCAAGGCTCTGTATAGAATAGTTAATGTCATTGATGAAGTCCAGAAAGCCGTTGCGATAGATCTTGTCATCGAGAACGGTATGTCCGGGTGCGCGCTGTTCCATGAACTCGGTGAAGATGCCGGCCTCGTAGGCATCTTTCCACTCATCTGTCATGGCGGCGAATATACGGTCACGAATGGTGTTCCCCTCCCAGAAGGGGATGAAATCCTCCCTGAAAAGCGCCCTGGTCTCGTCATCCACGGAGAAGGAGACCTTTTCACGGGAATCGAGGACATCCAGGTCATCCATCGAGTGGCAGCAGACTTCAGGATAGGTAGAGGTCGCTTTCGGAGAAGGACCCCGCTCACCGACGATCAGTTCGCCATCGAGAATGGCGATGTCCTTCTTCTCCATGATGTATCGGAAGAGGAGCCCACGCTGAGCTGGCGCCGGCAGGGAGTGATCAACTGCCCGGTAGAATTCGGTTACAAGCCTGGCCCTCTCTGGTGAGAGGGTGGCGACTGCGTTCAGACTCTGCTCTCTGAGCCGTGTGACCCGGTCACTCAATGCCATACGCTTCACCCCGCACCGTTACGGCAAGATCGTATTCCCTCAATATGCCGACGATCCGTGAGATACCGTCGGCAGAAGGTGGGTTTACTTCGGACAACACATAATCTCTCTCCAATCTAACATATTTTCCTGCACCAATCACGTGATAGGGGAGAATATCGATCCGATCGATCCTGCCGGTCGATCGCAGGAATTCCCCCATCGACCTGAGGTTATCCTCATCGTCATTGAAACCCGGTACCGGCGGGAAGCGGAGGATCACCGGAGTATCCTCTCCCGCGAGCCAGGTCAGATTTTCCAGGACGTGGTCGTTCACAACACCGGTGAACTCGAAGTGCCGATCCCGGTCCATCAGCTTAAGGTCGTAGAGAAAGAGATCGACGAGTGGTGCCAGATTCCGGAAGGTCTCCGGTGGGGTATGGCCGGATGTGTCGAGGGTCGTATGGAATCCCCGCTCCCGGCAGGCAAGGAGCAGTGATGACAGGAATTCGGGCTGTGCCAGCGGTTCCCCGCCCGAGAACGTCACTCCACCTCCCGACTGGTCGTAGAAGATCGCGTCCTTCTCCACCTCATCCATCACTTCCTCAACGCTCATTGTTCGCCCGACGATCTCAAGGGCATTCACCGGACATATCTGCACGCACGCGCCGCCCAGGTCGCACTTCAAGCGATCTATATGTGCTCCTTCATCTCCGAGGGTTATCGCCTCCTGCTGGCAGACATCAAGGCAATCGAGACACCGGGTGCATCGCTCTTCACGCAGCCATATCTCGGGCCTGAACGACTGGCTCTCGGGGTTATGGCAGAGGAGGCACCCGAGTGGACACCCCTTGAAGAATACGGTCGTGCGTATACCCGGTCCGTCGTGGATGGCGAACTTCTTGATATCGAATATGAGTCCCGTTGTCCCGGAAACGCTCATTGCGTGTCAGACGTCATTACGGCCGCGGACCCGGCGGCAGGTGCTCGAGCAGATACCAGCTGAAACGCTTCACGGTGCGCTCCTGAAAGAGGAAATTAAGAGAGACTCCTGTCATTCTGTCGACAGGCATTATACTAATCTAAGATGGTGGTGGAAGCAGTCCCTCAACAATTGGGAGTTATCCGGGAGCTTGTTATGAAAGGCTTCATGAGATTTGGTGGAGGAGCGCTTGCAGCGCTTGTAGCCGGCGTGTTCCTCTTCGCGGGCGGACAGGCTCCCCAGGAGGGTGTATACGCCTGGAAGATCCATGATCCCGATCGTCCGCTGCCGCCGGTCGTGGATCCGGGACCACCCGTCGCAGGGGACGTGATCGTTTCGGCTCCCGCAGACGCGATAGTACTCTTCAACGGAACCGATCTGTCGAAGTGGCAGTCATCGCGCGGAGGGCCCGCATCGTGGAAGGTCGAGAACGGCTGGATGGAGATCCCGAGTCGCGGCGGCGCGATCACGACCAGCGACCTCTTCGGTGACTGCCAGCTCCATCTGGAATACTGCATGCCCGATCCCCCCTCGGGTGAGGGACAGGGCAGGGGGAACAGCGGGATATTCCTTCAGGAGATCTACGAGGTCCAAGTCCTCGATTCGTATGTGAATACCACCTATGCCGACGGCATGATGGGAGCGCTCTACGGCCAGTACCCACCACTGGTGAATGCCTGTCGGCCTCCGGGGCAGTGGCAGTCGGTCGATATCCTCTATCGTCGACCACGCTTCAGCGAGGAGGGCGGACTCCTTGCGCCTGCGGTCTTCACGGTCTTCCATAACGGAGTGCTCATCCACGACCACGCCGAACCGGTCGGCCCGATGGTCTGGCAGCAGCGTCCGCCGTACGAAGCGCACGCCGACCGCCTCCCGATATCACTTCAGGATCACGGTGATCCTGTCCGTTTCAGGAATATCTGGATAAGAGATCTGGAACGGTGATCGTCAAGGGGGGGATCAGGTAACCTGCAGGAACTGCTGAACCAGCTCTGTCAGAGCGGATACCGTGAATGGTTTCTGAAGGAAAACCGAGTCGGGGTCAAGACCTTCCCGCTCAATGATCTCTTGGCCCGGATAACCTGAAACGAAGATGGTGTTCACCGGCTGGCCCTGTTTTGCGATCTGTCTGACCAGTTCCACTCCTCCCATCCCCGGCATGATGGTATCGGTGATCAGCAGGTGGACAGGTTCAGAATCGATGATCTCCAGTGCCGCCTGGCCGTTGTCGGCCGCGAGCACCTGGTAGCCGAGGGCAACAAGGATGGTCGCTATCATATCCCTGATTTCAGGATCATCATCCACCACAAGGATGGTTCCGCCTGCAGTGCCGGTCGCGGTCTTCTCCTTATCGGGAGCGGCCGGTTCGACCATTACCCTCTGCGCAATGAAATAGATGCGGAACGTCGTTCCGGCTGGCCCACTCGATACTGACATGTCCCCGCCACTCTGTTTCACATACCCGAACACACTGGGAAGGATGTAGCCACTTGTTCTGCCGACCTCCCGGGAAGAGAGCCGGGGTTCGAAGATCAGAGAGAGGTCCTCTTCAGAGAGAGGTGCCCCGGTATCGGTCAGGGAGAGCAGAACATACCTGTCAGGCTCGAGTATGAGGTGTTCCGAGGTTATCCGTTCGCGATCGAGTTCGATGAAATCGACAGATATGGTGAGGGTGCCTCCCGACGGCATCGATTCGCCGGCGTTAATGGCCAGATCGAGGATCACCCGCTCCATGTGGGTGGGATCGACTTCGATCATCGCCGGGGTGTCGGCGAGGGAGGAGGTGATCTCGACATCCTCCCGGAGAGTCTGGCGGAGCAGCTTTTCCAACCCCGCAACCGTTTCGTTCAGATCGAAGATCGTGGCACGCAGGAGTTGCTGTCTTCCGTACGAAGTCAATTTGTCGATCAGGACCGCTGCCTTTCCGGCCGCTTCCTTGATCCGGTTGAGACGGTCAGATACCTGGGAGCCTTCTGCAAGGTCTCCCGTCAGGGAGAGTATCTCGGCTGTGCCGCTGATGACCGTGAGGAGATTGTTGAAGTCGTGTGCCACCGCGCCCGCTAGTCGACCTGCAGATTCGATTGTGCGGGCATCCATGAGCTGCTTCTCGAGCAGCTCCTTCTCGGTGATATCCTCACCTGATGAAAGGCTTCCAATGATTGTTCCTGATTCGTCGCGGAAATACGTGTTGTGCCACGATATCCTTCGTTCATCTCCACTACTTGTGATCACCTTGTTATTGTAATGGTGAACGAGTTCTCTCTCGCCAGAGATCATTGCCTTGTGGAATCCCTTTACCTGCTCCTTCTCCTCTTCAGGAAGGAATCTGCTGAACCAGTTCTTTCCGAGGATCTCATCCTCCGGACAGCCGAGTATCTCGCACCCCTTCTTGTTGATGAGGGTGATCATTCCATCACTGTCGAGGGCGAGCAGCATCACTGCGGCAGTATCGAGATATCGCTGGGCGCGATCCCGCTCTTCCAGGAGGTTGCGTTCTGCCTCTTTCCGTTTCCGGATGTCGGTATAGATCACCAGTATCATCCTTGTGCCGTCACCCAGTTCTATCGGCAGACCGCGTACCACTACATCGATCAGGGTGCCGTCTCTGGCGACCCGTAGCGTTTCACGGCCGATCCTGTCGCCCTTCAGAACGTTCTGTTTATGGCTGAAATACTCCTCCAGCAGATCATCAGGAACAGCGATCTCGATCGATCGCCCCCTGATCTCATCTGCACTGTATCCGAAGAGTTCGGTGAACGACCGGTTCACGCGGGTGATGACAGCGTCACTATCGAGGATGGCAATCGCGTCGGGAAGGAGATCGAATAGAGGAAGTACCCCGCTCTCAATGTCGATCCTGGCGACTGTGGGATTCTGTTCCTCTGGTGTTCTTCCGGTCACTGCTCCGGCCTTTCCGCGGCGCGTCACACACTCTGTGAATTATACACAATACGTGACGCGCACGAAGTCCGGATTACCGGAAAGGGATGGGATGGGGTAGGATCAACCGCCCCCCTTGCCGCGCTGAGTCACTTCCGGATCCCGGTCGAGGCGGAGCAGGTGAGGGTAGTTCCCCACTTCCAATCCGACCGCGTAGATGAATTTCGCTGCGCGCTCCATCTTGTCGAAGTCGCAGTTCTCGACATCGTCGGTCGGTTGATGCAGGTCATCGTGCACCCCGGTGAAGAAGAAGGTCACCGGTATGCCGACCTGGTGGTAGGCGTGGTGGTCGCTCTGCCGGAAGTAGTTGTCCCGCCGGTCAGGATCGTTGTACTCATCATCGACCCTGATGATGCCGAGTCTGTCGGCAACCTGCCGATCGATGGCGTCCATCTCCGAACTGAGGAAGTGCGAGCCGATTATGTAAATGCTCTCCGGGTCGTTCCGGGAGAGCATGTCCATCTGGAGCTGGGCGCTGATGCTCTCGAGCGGCACCGGAGAGTTATCGACGAAATAGCCCGCTCCCCGGAGTCCCTTCTCTTCGCCGGTATGCCATACCAGGATGACCGACCTCTTCGGCCGCTGGATCATCATTGCCTGGGCGATCTCCAGCATCGCCACCGTCCCTGATCCGTCATCGTCAGCGCCGTTGTATACCTGACCGTTCCGGAAGCCGACGTGATCATAGTGACAGCCAAAGAGAACATACTCGTTCTTCAACACCGGGTCGGTACCTTCGAGGTACGCCACCACGTTCTGGGTGTGTTCCTCTCCCCGATCCATGGCCACGGTGATCTCTGCCTGCGCACCTGAGAGAGCACGGCTCGGAACACGCTCACCACGCTTGAGCGAAGCGAACATGGCACCGACAGCGGATTCGCTCACACCGAGGAGAGACGCCGCGACATGGTGCCTGACCTGGATCGTGACACGGGAACCCATGCGACTCGCCGTTTTCTGCCATTCTCTGCTCATCATCGGCGTTCACCACTGCGATGACCGCGCTGGCTCCCTTCTGGAAAGGGAGGAAGGTGTTGGATCTGAGCCGGCGCTGAGCTACGGGGAAGTCCTCCGGAACCTCAGCAGGCGCGCTCAGGATCACGACTATCTTCCCGGATACGTCGATGCCGGCGTAGTCGTCCCAGCCGCTATCGGGTTGCTCCAGTCCCAGACCGAGGAAGACCATCTCACCTGTGGTCGTACCCTCACTCAGACGTCCCCCGAAGTCATCGGGGAACCGGAACGTCTTCCCGCCTGCCGTCAGTTGTGTCCCGCTGGTTGAAGGGGAGACAGTTTCGAGAGCAATCGTCTGCAGGAAGGAGCCGTCGGGCATGATCGGTTTCCAGCCGTAGCTTTCCACCATGGTCGCCAGATAGCGCGCGGCGAGTTTCAGCTGCGGTGATGGAGTGTCGCGACCCATCATCTCATCGGATGCGATGAAGGTCAGGTGAGTGCGGAGTTCCTCCGCGGTGATGGAGGCGAGGGCATCCTGCTGTCCGGCCACGGTCGCAGGCGCGGATATCGAACAGGTCATGACCAGGATGATCGGCAGAATAAGCAGACGGCGAAGGTTCATCGTTCTCCCCATTGGTTCAGTTCGTACGTGTGATCGACTCATGTTTATTACGTTCATTACCCCTGACAGATTCATCAAATCGGATTGGTGACCTCACGATCTCCTCGAACTGATCCCGTTTATGAGGTGTCTCCTTGTGGAACGTAATCCGGGTTCGGCCGGGGCATCTTCGCGTCCATCTCGACGCGCCACGCCGCGAGCATCGCTCGCATCTCTTCAGCTCTTTCTGGCAACTCGGCTGCCAGGTCATGTTCTTCCGAGATGTCCTCATTCAGGTTATACAGTTCAAGATTCCCATCTTCGAACCATTCGATCAGCTTCCACCGTCCAGCCCGCATGGCGCCCCCCGGTCGGTTGCCGGAGCCGTGGTAGTGCGGGGAGTGCCAGTAGAGCGCTTCCCTGTCGAGCCCCCCTGTCTCATTGAGGAGGGGCGTGAGTGTGAGGCCGTCCCGGTGCTGGTCGGGCCTCGGCGGGAGTCCCGCCATCTCCAGCATGGTGGGGTAGAAGTCGGTGCTGATCACCGGTTCGTGACAGACACTGCCCGCCTTAACCGTTTCGGGCCATCTGATGATCATCGGTTCCCGGATACCACCCTCGTAGTACCAGCCTTTGCCTGCTCGCAGGGGAAGTACGGCGGTCGGAGCGCCGGCGCTGCGGGCGTAGGTCGTCAATCCGCCATTATCGGACATGAATATGATTATCGTATTCTCAGACTCTCCGATCTCCTCAAGTGCATCCATCAGCCGACCGACACTCTCATCCACGCTCTGCACCATGCCGGCATAGACAGGATCGTCCTGCCGCAGATTGGTGATGCCCCATCCGCCATGCTCGGTCCGGTGGTCGGGTCCATCCGGCCGCGACCTCCCCTCTATCTTCTCCCGGTACTTCTCGGTCAGTTCCGGCCTCGACTGGATGGGGGTGTGAACAGCATAATGAGCGAGGTAGAGGAGGAAGGGGCGATCCCGGTTCTCCTCGATGAACCTGACAGCCTCATCGGTGAGCCGGTCGGTCAGGTACTCTCCCTCATTTCCCTCTTTCAGATCGGGCACATCATGGTATGAATCGGTGTCGGGATTCCGGCGGTAAGGCCAGAAGTACGATGAAGGTTGACCGGCGTCATGACCACCGATGTTCATCCCGAATCCCTGGTCCTCCGGGTGAAAGCCCTCATCCCCCAGGTGCCATTTCCCGATGTATCCGGTTGTGTAGCCGGCCTCCCCCAGAGCTTCGGCGATCGTGACCTCTTCGAGCGGCAGCTGGTGCTCGTACTCGGCCGGGAGGAGCATGCCTTTCTGACCACCGCCGATCCAGTCGGTGATGTCGAGCCGGGCCGGATACTTGCCGGTCATGATACTGGCGCGGGTAGGGGAGCATACCGCGCAGGCGGCGTAGGCGTCGGTGAACCGCATTCCCTGTGAGGCGAGCCGGTCGATGTTGGGGGTTTCATACAGGTCACTGCCGTAAGAGCCGAGATCGGTCCATCCCATATCGTCGATGAGGATGAAGACGAAGTTGGGACGGCGTCCTGCCTGACCGGAACAGCCCTGAAGTGATGTGAAGAGTCCCGGCAGGGCAACTGCGGCAGCTCCCGTTGCGGCTCTTCCCAGAAAATCACGCCTGCGAATTCCGGCCATCATCTCAGCTCCCCGTCTGAAGGTATGGAACCATCGTATCGGGTGGCGCGGTCTGAGGCAATCGGGCAGGGGGCCCTGCCGGGCAGGAGATCAGAAATCGTAGATGGCGGCGCCGAAGGTGATACCCGAGCCAACGGCCAGGAACGCGATCCTGGTACCCGGCTCGACACGGCCCTGGCGCTGCGCGTGGTGCAGCGCGAGTACCGGGGAGGTGGTCAGCGTATCACCATATTGCTGGAAGACATCCACGATCTTTTCAGGCGGCAGACCAAGGGCATCAGGGAGTCCCGCGAGGAATCGTGCCGATATCTGGGAGGGGATGAGCAGGTCGATTTCCTCCCGCTTCACCTGTTCGCTGTCGAGCAGTTCCTCCCAAACCTCCGGCAGCAGGGAGAGACAGGTCTGATCGAGATCCTTGTCCCGATGAATGAGGAGATGTCCCTTCTCAACGCTCAGATCCACCATCGAACGGGAGAGATCGATGTGTTCATCGTAGGTCCTGAATACGAAGGTCCCGAAGCCCCGATCCGAGGATGGCGAGATGTCGAGCATGATGGCCGCGCCGCTGGCGATGATGGATGAGTCAGGATCGGGAGTCCGGTCGGTATTGACCTCACTGGCGATGGCCATGCCTGTCCGGATGGCTCCGCTCTGCATCATGGTGGTCAGAACATGCAGGGCGTTGAGCATCCCGCAACCGCCGTTCTGCAGATCGAACGAGGCCGTCTGGCGTCTCTGGAACTCGACATTGATGGCCAGCTTCTTCTGGATATAGCTGGCGAAGGCCGGTTCAGCGTAGTGGCGGTCACGGTGAACACCGGCATTGATCAGCACCTCAACATCGATCGGGAGATAGCAGGAAGAGCCGAGGCACTGTGAGCCGGCCTTTGTTGCATGGGCGAGTGATCCCGGCTTCCACGGTCCGTTCCGGGGCAGACTGACACCGATGCTCTCAATACGGCTGCGCAGCATCGATCACTCCTCTCCACCATGGTGCGCGCGGTAACGCTCAGGCAGGTCATCCATGGTGTACGTGGCATGGGTGATGACGATGCCGGATGCACCGCTTACAAAGAGGATCTTGTGGTCGCGGTTGATCGTCCCGTTGCGCATGAATTCGTCAAGAACGACGGAATGACTCGTCGTTGTGGTATTGCCGTAGACATCGCAGTTGTAGAGATAGTCGTGTGGAACCTTCTCACCGATGAATTTCGAGACTTCCTTGACACCCCGCTTGACCACGCGAACCGAGGCCTGGTGGGCGATACCGAAATCGACCTCATCAAGGCTCCATCCGCTGCGCTCGACAGCCTTCTTCAGATACTGGGGGAAGTGTTCGGCTCCCTTCCGCTGCAGCCCGACCGCGTTCGTGACCAGGATGCCGCCTGGACCGCGCTGTGAGGGGATCGAGTAGCAGTACTGGTTATGTTTCGCTCCTGTCACCATCTCCAGGTAGTGGAAGCCGTACCTGTCATCATCGGTTCGGTCGAGGATCAATGCCGCTCCCGCGTCGCCGAGCGTGAGTGAGGCGAGTTGATGGTCGAATGTGTGGCGTATCTCTCGTGTTGCGCTGTTGGTCAGCGGCCAGTTGTGCTCACCACTCACCACCATTCCGCATGTGATGGCCCCGCTTCGAAGGAAACTCTCCATCACCAGGATACCGTTGAACATGCCGGCACAGGCGTTGACGATGTCGAAATTGATGGCATTTGAAGCGCCGATGGCGCGTCTGATGGAGACACTGGTCGCTGGTTCGAAATCGACTGCCTGATCCCTGTTGTATTTGGAGATGCTGGTACAGATGACCATCCCGAGGTCGGCGGCGTTGTAACGGGACATGTCGAGCGCGCGTTCAGCCGCCTTGATGCCGAGATCGACCGCGTGCTCCCCTTCGGCCACGCGTCGCTCACGAATGCCGGTGATGCGTTCAAGGTCGAGACGGGGCCGGTGTTTACAGCTGTCGAGCAGCTCGGCGGTGGTGACCACTGTCTGTGGTATATAGACCCCGAGGCTCTCTATCCTGGTGTTACCCGTCATCTTGCTTCTCAGCCCTCCAGAGAATGATGCCCTGTATCTCCCTGCCTGTGGAGCGTCAGGGACCGGTGCAACCTATCGTGTTCCGGCGCCTCTCGCAACCATGCCGGCAAACGCGTCATGACAGTGAGCGTTGATCAAGCCAGCTCATGAGCGCCTCTTCAGCTGCATCCGGGTTGGCTTCGATGAGCCGCTCTGACAGGTCGGCTGAAAGATCGAGCCTGCTGATGGCACGCGGCAGCGGCTGACCGGGAGCCAGCCGCATGACCTCCTGCAGGAGAGTAGAGGAGGGAAGGGCGGCCATGTCAGAGGGAAGAGGATCCGTAAAGGGGATACCGACGAGGGCCCGATACACATTCTCCCCGAATTTGGACCAGTGCGCGGTTGAAACAACGATCGTGGAATTCTTCCCCATTGTCCGGGTGGCGACTTCCCACGCGACCGCGGTATGCGGGTCCAGGAGGTATCCGGTCTCCTCATGCATTCGCCGGATCGCTTCCAGGGATTCATCGTTCCCGACCCGGTGACCGGTGAACTCGCTTTTGATCGTTTCCATGGTCGCCTCGTCTGCCTCGAATCGGGAACTGGCGGCCAGCTCTTCCATCCATCCCCGAACCACGGCGGCATCACCAGCAACCTCGAAAAGGAGCCGCTCGAGGTTGCTCGATATGAGGATGTCCATCGAGGGGGAGGGAGTCGGTATCAGGTCCCTCTCTCTGAGATCCCAGAGTCCGGTGCGAAGGAAGTCTGGGAGGACATCATTCTCATTGCTGGCGCAGATGATCCTGTCGATCGGCACGCCGATCCGTTTGGCATACCACGCAGCGAGTGCGTTGCCGAAGTTGCCCGTTGGTATGCATATGTCGATCTCCTGACCCGGTACCACACCCTCCATCGAAACGAGATCGGCATAGGCGCTCACATATGAGGCGATCTGGGGCGGGATCCTTCCCCAGTTGATCGAGTTGGCCGAAGCGAGCCGGAGATGATGATGCTCGTGGAGGTCACAGTTCCATGCCGTATCCCTGAATAGTGATTTGACTGTATTCTGGCAGTCATCGAACGAACCTCGCACACCGACAACGGTTCCATTCTCTCCCCGCAAGGCCATCATCTGCCGCAGCTGGGTTTCCGAAATCCCCCCCTCCGGGTAGAACACAGCTACCCGACAGCAGGAGATATCCGCGAATCCGGAGAGTGCCGCGGATCCGGTATCACCTGATGTTGCCACCAGGATAAGCAGGTCATCCACCGGTTCTTCTGCATCCTGCCGCCTGATTATCGCCTCGGAGATCAGCAGGGGGAGGCATTGCAGTGCCATATCCTTGAAGGCCGCCGTCGGCCCGTGCCACAGTTCGAGCAGGAAGAGGCCGGGTTGCGCCTCCCGGAGCGGTGCGACCGCGGGATCATCGAACTGATCGGCGTAGGCCGACAGGGAGATATCTTCGATCGGTCCAGGGGGAATATCCGGCCGAAAAAGGGAGAGCAGTCTCGCGGCTCTGGCGGGATAGGGGAGCGCGCTGAAAGAGAGGATCTCTTCGAGAGAGAGCGAAGGCAGCGCCTCAGGAACGTAGAGTCCGCCGCCTTCGGAGATTCCCTTGAGAATGACGTCTGTGTACGCCGGTCGGGTCCGGTCGAGTCCCCGGGTGTCCCGGTATCTCAGGACATCCATGGCAGTGAGAAACCCTCCATGCCCGACAGACCAGCCTGGCCTACCAGCTGATGCCGAACTGGACCCGTGGTTCGATCCTCTTCTGGGTCACATAGCCCGGTACGCCATCGTCCCAGACGTACGACCACTCGTAGCGCATCAGTACCGTCATGACAGGCATCGGCTTGTACCCGATCTCCACGATCGTCATGGCGTCTTCATCGAGTTTGAAGAGGTCACTGCCTTCCTGGATGTTCTGCTTCACGAAGAAGCCCTGGAGGGAGAATCCCGGTACAAGTTTCGTAGCGTCGGCATGCATCACGAACTGGTCGCCCAGTCCCGATTCACCCGTTTCGAAGTACATGCCGCGCATACTGATGCGGCCCAGTACGGTTCCCACCAGTTCTCCATACCACCCGTTCGCCTTCGGCGATGTGGGGAGATCGGCCATGATCCGGGTCTTGTTGACATCCCAGAGGGGCCCGATCAGTCCGGCGGTGAATCCATCACTCAGGTTCCGCATCTCGAATTTTGCGCCGATCGCGAAGAGCCCCGCGATACCTCTGATATCGGTCGCGATCCCGTAGGCGGTTCCATTGCCATGATCCTGAGTGTCCCAGCTTCCGATACTCGACCAGTCGAAGTAGAGGTAGAGATCGAGCATGTCGTTGTGGACCAGAGGCTGTTCGAGGTCGAATCCGAAGATGTTGACCGGTTGTGCCAGCATCGCGTCCTGATCAGTGATCATCGTCATCCCGATCGCGAAGTTCTTGATGACGGGGATCTCCTTGCCGATGAGCTGGAGCGGACGCGCATATCCGCGCACACCGTAGATTTCCTTTTTTCCGAAATTGCTGATCATCGACTCGAAGCCGAATTTCTGGAAATCGACATCAAGCTGAGCGCCGCGCTTAGGGTAATCGAGGTCGACGTTGTTGTTGTAGTAGTAGACGGAAAAACCATGCCCGAAGAGTGTGTTCGACAGCTCTCCGATCCGCACATAGAAGGGATCACGTTTCACCCCATACCGGATATATCTCAGGAGTCGCGCGAAGTCGCGGCTCTGGTCCCAGTCGACCTCTCTCAGCTTCCAGGTCTCGGTGTCGATGAGCAGGGGGATCCTCAGACCCACCCCGATCTTTCCGAACGCAAATTCCGGTTCGATGTTGAAACTGAGATAGCTCTGGCCATCGATGCTCATGAATCCGGGGCCGAATTTCAGACTCCCACCGTTCTCCTGTCCGGGTGGAAGCTGGAATTCACTGAACTGTGCCTGGGCCGTCCCGCTTCCCAGCATCACGATCATCAGCGTCAGCGCAAGCGCGCTTCCGACGCGCGCGACCGTTCTCTTCACTGTTCTTTCGACGTTCACATTCCCACTCCCGTTTCGGGCTGACAGCGGCTGGTGCCTTTCGGGCCATACATTCAGAACGAACCAGTAAGTGTAACGAGCTGTTCCATTCCATGCTAGTGCCATGCCACGCAACAACCGTCGCATTCGAGCGGCGCCGTATCCTGGTAGTGTCGGGATCGGGCGGTACGGTACCATTGTCCGGATCAGGTCGGCACAGAGGAAGGGAAGGCCTTGGATCTGACACCATTGATCTATCAGTTCCTCGTCGGGGGCGTGATCTTCACTCTCGGCATCGCCATCCCGTGGCTGGCCGGTGATTACTCCTGGCGACGACGCGAGGACCGGTTGACGGTCAAATATATGCTGGCCGGGTTCATCATCTACCTGGCGGTTCAGGTCATCTGGCACTGCTACGGCGGCGGGGTGATCTGAGTGGAGGGCACAACCGTCATCGGTACCCGCCTCGATTACTGGGTCATCATCGGTTATTTCGTTCTCATCTTCGGTTTCGGGTTCACCTTTGCCCGGTTCACGAGAACGACCCGTGACTTCTTCTTCGGTGGACAGAGATTCTCCTGGTGGCTCATCACCTTCAGTTGCGTTGCTTCGGTCGTCGGCTCGTACAGTTTTATCAAGTATTCGGCCGCCGGTTTCCGATACGGAACCTCCTCAACGATGGCATACATGAACGACTGGATCGTCGTGGGGTTCCTGCTCCTCGGATGGCTGCCGATCCTCTATTTCAACCGCATCATGTCAGTCCCGGAGTACTTCCGGAAGAGGTTCGATGCGCGCACCGGAGTGATGGCGACGATCATCGTCCTGATCTACATGGTCGGGTACATCGGCATCAACCTCTATACCATGGGCGTGGCCCTGAACGCCATGCTCGGGACCGATGTTGTTCTGTCGGCCGTTCTGGTCGCCGTTGTCTGTGCTCTCTATGTGACGGCTGGTGGGCAGACATCGGTCATCATGACCGACCTCATACAGGGGGTGATCCTGCTGATCGCGGGATTCCTTCTCTTCGGGCTCGGTTTGGGACTCCTCGGAGGATGGGAGCGTTTCTGGGAGGGACTGCCACTGCTGCATCGCCTGCCGTTCTCCCGGTTCAATGAACCGCACCAGTTTCATTTCGTCGGTATCTTCTGGCAGGACGGAATCTCCAATACATTCGCGCTTTACATGATGAACCAGGGATTCATCCTACGGTTTCTGTCCCTGAAGAGCGTGAAAGAGATACGGAAGACCTTCCTCTCGCTGATCCTTGTGTTGATGCCGCTGGCCGCGATCGCCGTTTCCAACGCCGGGTGGCTCGGCCGTTCGATGGTCAGTCAGGGGATCCTGCCGCAGGACGTGGACCCGAACCAGATCTTCGTCCAGGTCGCCGGAAGGATCTGCGGCCCCGGACTCTTCGGCTTTGTTATGGCCGCCCTCTCAGCGGCGCTCATGTCCACGATCGACACGCTGATAAACGCGGTATCCGCCATTGCGGTGAATGATGTGTATCGACCGTACGTGCGGACCGGAGCGTCGGACGCGCATTACCTCCGGGTGGCGCGCGGCGTCTCAATGTCGGCGGCTTTGATCGGGATCGCGCTCGTGCCGGTGTTCGCCTCCTTCAATTCCATTTACGTGGCCCACGGATCCTTCACCGCGGCAATAACACCGGCGATGGTGGTCACCATCGTCCTGGGCGTCTACTGGCGGAGGTATACATCCAGAGCCGCTTTCTGGACCCTTCTTGGAGGGTCGATAGTGGTGGTGCTCTCGATCGTGTGGCCGGTGGTCATCTCACCCCTGTCGCACGGTGTGGATCCCGCAGGAGGATTCAAGTACATGCGGGCGTTGTTCGGCCTGTCGATGAGTGTCGTGATAGCGGTTCTGGTGAGTGCCTTCACCAGGGCGAAAGATCCCCGCGAGATCGAAGGGCTCGTCATCGGTACGATCCGATCAGCGATGGAACGCTTCAAAGGAGGACCGCTCTCTGAAGAGGAGGGAGGAGAAGCGATCGTGACGATCCTCGGGTCTGATGATCTCGAGGGGGTGAGTATCAGCACCGGAGTCGCGGTTGCGATCGGAGCCGGCAACGGTGATGTCGTCTATCTGAGTGACAGGCGGCGATGGCTCGGAGGACTGCGATCGGTTCATGCGACAGTGACAGATCTCCATGATGATGAGGAGATGACGGTAGTGGTCGCACGCAGTCTCATCACTGAAGGTTCACTGCTGCCCCGGCGGGATCAAAGGATCGAGAAGATACTATGAATATCAATATGCAGGACATGCTCGCGCCGGGGATACCGGCCATCATCTTCGTCATCATTCTGCTCGCGGTCGTACCGGCGACGGGATGTTCATCCAGGCCGGCTGGAGACCCGCGGATCACCGCCCACCGCGGCGCTTCACACGATGCGCCGGAGAACACGCTGATCGCGTACGTGAAGGCTCTGGAGGCGGGTGCAGGAGCAGCCGAACTAGACGTCCACCAGACCGCCGATGGTGAACTCGTCCTGATGCACGATGAAACAGTCGATCGTACAACGGATGGGACAGGTCCCGTCTGGGCACTCACGCTGGCAGAACTGAGATCGCTCGACGCAGGTTCCTGGTTTAATAATTCCTTCAGTGGCGAATCTGTCCCCACTCTCAGAGAGGTGGTACGATTCGCAAAGGGGATGATCGTCCTCAACATCGAGGTGAAAGTCTCCCGTGAGGAACCTGGTATCGCCGAAAAGGTGATCACGATCATAAGGGAGGAGCGGTTCGAACAGGACTGCTTCATCACTTCGTTCGACAGGCACACAGTAGAGGAGGTCAAGAGGCTCGCTCCCGACCTGCGGGTCGGATTCATCTTCGGCCGCGATTATCCTGAAAATGTGTTCGATGGGGTATGGGAGATTCTGAGCTGTAATGTCGTGATCGTGGATTCAACGTTCATTGCCCGCGCCCATCGGGCCGGCAAGGAGGTACACGTCTGGACGGTGAATGATGAGGTGACGATGAGACGATTACTTGCGCTCGGGGTCGACAGCATCATCACCGACCGGCCCGCCCTCCTGACTCAGGTACTCGAAAAGGAACTCAAGGATCTCGACGACGGCCCCGGTGGACGCTGATCTGCTCTTCAGGACCACCTCCGGTCCTGGCGGTACTTCTTCATCAAGGGCATGAATCGTTCGACCCGTCGAGTCGAGAACCGATTCCAGGGCCGGGGAGGCGTTTGCCGGCAGGAATGCCAGGTCAGCTCCGGCTATCAGCGGGAGATCGTTCAGGGAATCGGCGATCCCGATGGTCTTGAGACTACCCGCCGCAACTCCCAGACCCGACAGTTTGTCATATCCCCGGGGGATCACATCCACCGCGACATCGGAGTGGGTCACGTACACCCGATCTCCGAACCCGGTCTCTTCGACCACATCAACTACACGGGGCATGAGGTCTGCTGGATCGTTCCCGCCATCGGCGGTCCGTGTGAAGAGACTGACGGTCGCCTGTCTTGGCGCGAAATACCGTACCTCAGGGAATCTGTGACTGCGGAGAATGTCTTCGAGCGCTCCGATCGATGCCATGTCTTCGGGAGAGACAAGTACCTGCTCGATGGTGCCATCGCTGATAATGCATCCGGTCTCCAGGATATACCCATCGAAGAGTGACATCGTTGCGGTTGTCAGATGGTTGTGCAGAAATGAGACGTCGTTTCCGGAGCAGATGAAAAAGAGGCAGCGGTCACGAAGAGCCTCGATGGCACGGGTAAGCCGTTTCAGGCTTCCTTCATCAATCCTCCAGCGCCGGTCGAGGAGGGTACCGTGCAGATCGATACCTGCTGCGTGGGTCTGAGAACCTCCCGACACAGGGCGTGAGAGCCGGGTGCTCATGCCATGACCGGACAATCCTCTATCCGCCGATCAACAGTCCCAGATCCATGATCACGGTCATCAGCGCGCTCCCGTATGTTGCATAGGCTGTTCCACCTACCAACCAGGTACCCTGATCCTGCGGGTCGAGACCGTTGGCGGGATCGAGGATGTCCACCTGAGCCTGTGCCTCATCGAACCACGCTTCACCCTGTCTGAAATAGCACTGGGCAAGCAGGAGGCGCATATCCCGGTAATCGATCGATGTCCGGTGGGTGAACACCCAGAGTGGATCGCTGCCCAGAACGGTCAGCGCGTGGCTGATTGCAAGCAAGAGATTCGGAACCTCCCGGTAGATGACCGCCAGACCGGCATCGGCGTCCTTCGTCTGCAGTCCCAGCACGATCGCCTGCTGGAATTCCACCCGCGCATTGGACAGGTCATCGAGCATGAGGTAACTCCAGCCGAGGCCAAGGAATGCTTCCGTATGGTCATTCGCGAGGCCCCTTGCAGTCTGGAAATGTCCCAGAGCAGCTGAGTAATCCCCGGCTGTGAAGGAGATCCAACCAAGGGAGGTGGACCAGGTCGCCGAGGTTGGGACAAGCGACAGGATAGTGCTCCGTTCACTCTCGTTTCCAGACTCATCGACCGCGGAAACCGCGAAGTGGTAGGTGGTCCCGGCCGTCAGATTGCTGAGGAATATCGAAGTCAGGGTGATCTCGCCCCCATGGGAATACATGGAGTCTGTGCGGGTTCCCATATAAAGCAGGTAGTGGGAGAAGTCAGATTCGAAATTCGACGTCCAGAAGATCTTCACGGTTGTGCCTGACACCGATCCGACCACACCCCGCGGTACCAGTGGGGGGGTTGTGTCTGGTCCCGATCCCTTTCCGCCACAGCCACCCGCCAGCAGAACCGATCCAGCCACCAGGAGTGCCACACGCATCTTTTTTGCTCCTCTCTGGCGCCTCATCGGATATAGAGCGCTTTGCGGGTGAAGACCGCTCCATCGATGTGAAGCGTGATCAGATAGACTCCGGTGGCGACCGCATGCCCACCATCATCCCGTCCCTCCCAGTTCACCACGTGAGAGCCCGGTCCCTTGACTCCATCAACCAGGGTTCTCACCCGCTGTCCACGGACGTTGAGGATGTACAACTCTACATCTGCCGACCGTGCAAGGGAGTATCTGATATTCGTCGAACCGTTGAAGGGGTTGGGGTAGTTCGGTTCAAGACCCGATCGGAGCGAGAACAGATCACCGACGGTGGAGGCCGATCTTAGACGGTAGATGCCAAGCCTCGATATCGATGCCTCAACACGGTTGCGCGATTCGTCCACATAACTCGCCAGCGGCTCCCACACCTGACCCGACCACTGCTCGATGACCAGAGATGCAGGCTCGCGATCTCCCAGTTCTCTTCGATCCCAGGAGAGCATGAGTCGGGCCTGCCTGGCAAGGTTGCGGCTCGCCGGCAGCAGTGACCAGGTGGAGAGGACATCTTCATCTCCACCGAACTGCTCGAATGTGATCCCGTCCTCTCCTGCCTGCCGTCTCAGGGGTGTCCCGCGTGACCCGGCGTCACCATCTATCCGGCGAGCCACGATGTACTCTGGTGTCCCGAGCGCATCAGGTGGGATGGAAAGGAGGAGCCCGCCGTCGGCCGATGAGAGGGCTCCCGCTGTCGCGCCGCCGAGGAGCTGAGCCTGGAAATTGAAAACCGAGGTCGAATCGTTGCCCGCAAAATCGGTGGCGGTGATGCTGATGGCGTACGTTCCAGATCCGCTGAGCTTGTAATCGGCCAGATAGAGGTTTCCCTCGGTGGTGCTGACAGTCGTCAGAATGAGGGGAGATGAGTTCACCTCTGCGACAGGTACAGCGGGCAGAACCTCGGAGGGGGCGAAGTAGATGTCGAGGTAATCGGGCAGAACACTGTTCCGGTGAATCCCCAGATCGAACGTGGGAGGGATCGTGTCCCCTTCGGCTGCCGACGCGCTCACCAGTGGACGCTCCCAGACTCCCAGTCCGTGGGTGACGGCGCGGAGCGACCAGTTCCTTGGAGAAACACTCAGATCCATTATGAGCGCTCCGGTCGGCATGCCATTCGTGAATGCCTCCCAGTTCTGACCTCCGTCGGGTGAGAACCAGACGCCGAAGTCATTGCCGAGATAGAGATGATTCCGATCATACGGGTCGATTGCGAAGGCCGAGGTCGGGATATCGGGAAGTTGCCCGACTCCCAGTGCCTCCCAGGAAACGCCGCTATCGATGGTGCGGTAGAGGTGCTCACTACCGAATCCTGAGAATGTCACGTACGCGACATCCTGGTCCCAGTATGCGGCTACGATGTCCATCGGATACCGGTCAGGAAGGTCGTGTGTGACATCGGTCCAGTCGACTCCTCCGTTGGTGGAAAGGAACACGCCGGCGGCTATCGGTGGATCGGGAACGGTGGTCGCCCAGAGGATGCTGGAATTGCCCGCGAACACCGATATGGAAACAGAGGGGGCACCGCTCAGTTCGACCGCCCCTGCCGGCAGGACCCATGACTGCGCGTAATTGGTGCTCTTGTATATCCTGGTCCGGCCGGTGTAGAGAACGGCCGGATTGGAGGGCGCCTGTGCGATCGGAGCGATGAAACAGACCGCCGTTCCGTCGTTGTAGGCGTTACTGTTCGTGTACCAGTATTGAGGTCCGGTTTCCTTGGACCCACCTCGAGTTTCTGAGCGGTA
>JALGVQ010000009.1 GCA_025774615.1 bacterium | reverse complement strand
CTGCGGCTGTCCGATCTCCATCATGATGTAATTCGTTATATCCACGATCAGGTTGATCGGCCTCAGCCCCACGGCGCGAAGGCGTCCCGCGAGCCAGGGAGGTGAGGATCCGTGGCTGACCCCCCTGATGAGTCGGGCCGAGTACCGCGGACATCCCACCATATCTTCGATTGAAACGCTGATCGCATCAGCCGCGGGAGGTCCTGGTTCGGTGAGTGAGAAATCGAGCGGCTTGAGAGGCAATCCGAGTATCGCGGATGTCTCTCTGGCAATGCCGTAAATACTGAGCGCATCGGGGCGGTTCGGTGTTACGTCGATCTCGATGATCTCGTCATCGATCCCGAGATAATCAGCAAAAGGGGTACCGGTTACCGCCTCGCCGGGCAGCACCACGATCCCGTCCGCATCATCACCGATCTCCAGCTCTGCCTCAGAGCAGATCATCCCCATGGAGACCTCACCACGGATCTTCGCCTTCTTCAGACGCATGCCGTTGGGAAGGAGAGCCCCGACCTCGGCGAACGGTACCTTCTGCCCTGCGGCGACATTCGGCGCCCCGCAGACCACCGGTATCGGCTCCCCGCCGATAGTTACCGAACAAACGCTCAGCTTGTCGGCGTTCGGATGCTGTCCGGCCTCAAGGACCTCGGCAACGGTAACTCCCCGAAATGTCTCACCCGGTCGAACGATCCCATCGACCTCGAGCCCGGCCATGGTCAGTCTTGCGGCCAGTTCCTCAGCGCTTCCCTCCCAGGGGACATATTCACGCAGCCAGCTCAGTGGCAGACGCATCTCAGAACTGCTCCAGGAAGCGGAGATCGTTCTCGTATAACAACCTGATGTCGTCGATGCCATACTTCAGCATGGCGATCCTCTCCACACCCATACCGAACGCGTAGCCGGTGACCTTTTCCGGGTCGTACCCGACGAATCCGTATAGCTCCGGATTGACCATCCCTGAGCCGAGAATCTCGAGCCACCCCGATCCCTTGCACAGCCGGCATCCATTGCCACCGCACTGGAAACAGCCGATATCGAGTTCCGCACTCGGTTCGGTGAACGGGAAGTATGATGGTCGGAAGCGCGTGGGGACATCGGAACCGAAGAGTCGATGCGCGAACGTATCGAGCGCACCTCTCAGCATGGCCATACTCACGCCTTCATCAACATACAGCCCCTCGACCTGGTAGAATACCGGGCTGTGTGTCGCATCGGGGGTATCTGCCCGATAACAGCGACCGGGCACGATTATGCGCACGGGAGGTTTCTGGTTCTCCATGATCCTGATCTGGACCGGACTCGTGTGAGTGCGAAGTACCAGACCGGGTGGCGATTTGGTCCAGAACGTATCCCACATTCCACGCGCAGGATGGTGTTCCGGGATGTTCAGAGCCTCGAAATTGTAGTATTCCGATTCCACTTCCGGCCCCTCTGCCACGTCGAATCCCATTTCACGGAATACTTCGATGATGTCATCGAGGGTTTTGGTGATCGGATGGAGCCTGCCGATGAAGGGAGTACGCCCCGGATGGGTGATATCGAAGCCTGTTTCATCGCCGGCGCCTGAATCAGCAAATTCCCTCAGGCGCGCATCCAGAAGAGAGCTGAGATCGCCCTTGAGGGTGTTGAGCGTCCTGCCTGCCAGGGGTCTCTCATCCTCCGGGAGCTCAGGTATCTGGCGCAGAAGGACGGTGATGCGTCCTTTCCTGCCGATCCACGCAACCCGCGCGGCCTCGAGCTCCTGCTCGTCTGCAGCGGTCCCGAATATCTGCCTCGCCTCGGCGGCGAGGGCCTTATAATCGAGCGAACTCACTGCGATAATCCGTCCCTGTTCGACAACCGGCCGGCACCCTCGGGTACCGGCCGGCCGTGTCCAGATCGATACGGGAGCGCGGTCACCGGGGGTTTACTTGCTCCCCGCCCGGGCGGTCTCTACTACATCAGCGAAAGCCTTTTCATCTCGAACCGCCAGATCCGCCAGCACCTTACGGTTCAGCGCGATCCCGGCAGTGTTGAGAACATGGATCAACTGACTGTAGCTTATGTCGTTCCTTCTGGCAGCAGCGTTGATCCGGATTATCCAGAGCCTCCTGAAATCCCGTTTCTTCCTGCGGCGGTCACGATAAGCATACTGCAGTCCACGCTCCACCGACTCCCGTGCAGTCCGATAGAGTTTCCTTCGACCACCGACATATCCCTTGGCCTGCTTCAGGTAGCCTCTTCTGCGCCGGCGACTCGCAGGACTGTTCTTTGCGCGCGGCATCAGCTCAACATCCTGTCGATCTTCTTGCTGTCAGCTGGAGACACGGTCGTGCCTTTCCGCAGCGTTCGTTTTCTCTTGGTAGTCTTCGATGACATCAGATGGCTGCTGTACGCCCTGCGCCGCCTGATCTTACCGGTGCCGGTCTTTTTGAACCGCTTCATCGCGGCCCGATTGCTCTTCATCTTTGGCATTATACCGTCTCTATTCCTCGTCCGCTTCTTCGGTTGATTCCTGCTTCTTTGCACCGGTCGGCGCGCTTTTGGATGGCGCAACGACCATGGTCATGTTCCTGCCTTCTGACTTCGGTTCCTGCTCAACGATCGCCAGGTCCGCGATGTCTTCCTTCACCCGATCGAGG
Source organism: bacterium (assembly GCA_025774615.1). GTDB lineage: Bacteria > Blakebacterota > Blakebacteria > Blakebacterales > Blakebacteraceae > Blakebacterum. The sequence continues at coordinate 23,670 of JALGVQ010000009.1, read as the reverse complement.
ATCGCCCGACCGAATTCCTGATGCATCATCTCCCGGCCGCGGAACATGATCGTGAGTTTGACCTTGTCTCCCTTTTCAAGGAACTCACGCACGTGCGCGACTTTGAAATCATAATCATGGTCATCGATTTTGGGACGGAACTTCATCTCCTTGACCGTGATATGATGCTGTTTCTTCCTGGCTTCTTTTTCCTTCTTGGCCTGTTCGTACTTGTATCGGCCATAGTCCATGATCTTGCAGACTGGTGGCCGTGCGTTGGGAGCAACCTCTACAAGATCAAGTCCTCGCTCCTCGGCGATGCGCCTCGCTTCGTGCACCTCCATGATCCCCAGCTGTGCACCCTCATCATCGATGACGCGCACGGATGCGATCTTGATCTGATAATTGACACGTGGGCCTCGCTCTTTGCTCACGGAGTGTTGTAACCCTCCTCTTCAACGATTTCCAGGAAGCGATCCAGAGGCATTTCCCCGAGATCTCCCTCCTTGCGGCGCCTGACACTGATGGTACCAGAATCTGTTTCTTTCTGCCCAACAACGATCATATACGGTACTCGACCGGTTTCGCCCTCGCGAATCTTGTATCCCACCTTTTCATCCCGTTCGTCAACCTCAACCCGCAGGCCGGCCTTCTTCAGTCTGGCAGCCACTTCAGAGGCATACGATCTGAATGATTCCCCGATCGGGATCACAACCACCTGTCGGGGCGCGATCCAGAGCGGGAAGTCACCGGCATAATGCTCCGTCAGGATCGCGATAAATCGCTCTATCGATCCGAAGATCGCGCGGTGGATCATGATCGGGCGGTGACGCTCGCCATCAGACCCAACATACTCCAAATCGAAGCGTTCGGGCATCGAGTAATCGACCTGAATGGTACCAAGCTGCCACGACCTTCCGAGGCAGTCACGGAAATGAAAGTCGATCTTCGGCCCGTAAAATGCACCATCACCTTCGTTGACGACATAATCAAGGCCGGTGTGTTCCAGTGCGGCTTCCAGATCGCTCTCGGCCTTCTCCCACATCTCGAGCGTTCCCACGAATTTTTCAGGTCGTGTCGAAAGCTCGACGTGATAATCGTCGAAGCCGAAGTCCGCATAGACTTCACGGACCATTTCGACCGTATCTATGACCTGTTCCCGGATCTGGTCGGGAGTGCAGTAGAGGTGCGCGTCATCCTGTATGAACGAGCGTACTCTGGTAAGACCGTGCAGGACACCAGAGAGTTCATGCCGGTGCACGACCCCCATTTCGGCGACCTTGTAAGGCAGATCGCGGTAGGAGCGGAGATCTGACCGGTATACCAGGCAGGCACCGGGGCAGTTCATCGGCTTGACCGCGAAATCAGCCTCATCGATCGTCGTGTAGTACATGTTCTCGCGGTAGTGCTCCCAATGTCCGCTTCTCTTCCACAGATCCGCGTTCATGATGAGTGGTGTGAATATCTCGTGGTAATCGCGTTCGTCGAGTTTTCCCCGGATATAAGAGATCACCCCGTTGAAGAGGATCATGCCCCGGGGATGCCAGAAAGCCATTCCGGGCGCCTCCTCCTGGAAGGAGAAGAGATCCATCTCTCTTCCGATCTTCCGGTGGTCCCTCTTCCTGGCCTCTTCGAGCCGCACCAGATGCTCTTCCAGCTGTGACTTCTTCGGATACGCGATGCCGTATATCCGCTGCAGCTGTTCGTTTCGCTGATCTCCCCGCCAGTAGGCGCCAGCCAGTCGCATCACCTTGAAAGCCTTCAGGTACCCTGTCGAGGGCACATGCGGCCCACGGCAGAGGTCGGTCCAGTCATCCTGCCGGTAGAGGGAAACAGCTCCCTCCTCGTCGAGATCCACCTCTTCGTCAGCCTGCAGATCTTCGAGTATCCGTACCTTGTATATCTCACCCTGCCCGGCAAAGAACGCTTTCGCTTCTTCGACAGACATCGAGAGTCGTGTAACTCTGAAATCCTCTTTGACGATCACCGCCATCTCGGCCTCGATGCGCTCGAAATCGTCACTCGAGATCGGCTCATCGAACTCGATGTCGTAGTAGAATCCCTCTTCAACTGCCGGTCCGATCGCGAGGCGGGCTTCGGGGAAGACCCGTTTCACGGCATGAGCCAGGAGGTGTGCTCCTGAATGCCAGAATACATCACGCCCGGTATCGGAATCGAAGGTGTGTATCCTGAATTCGCCGCTTCCGGTGAGGGGAGCATACAGATCGACAGGAATACCATTCAATTCACCGGTCAGTGCAGCCTTCGCCAGCCCCGGTCCGATAGACTCCGCCACCTCTCTCGAAGTCGTCCCGGAGGGGAACTCGAGAGTTTTGCCGTCAGGCAGCGTCAGTATGATATGCTCTTCTTCCACACCAGACCTCGACATCGTATTCCGTCAACAGTCGCTTCCGCAGCAGGAACGAACAGTACATGAGGGCACCGTTCCTCCGAAACGATAAGCGGAGAATGGTGGGCGATACTGGACTCGAACCAGTGACCTCTTGCGTGTCGAGCAAGCGCTCTAACCAAGCTGAGCTAATCGCCCTGAATCCCTTGAAAATAATGAAGATGCGCAAACTACGAGGGAAGAGTAATAGTGTCAAGATTCAAGGAAGCTACCGTATTCCCGGCCACAAGTGGCGATTATCAGCACTTACCTGATCAGCAGCAGCATCGCTACGGCCACTCCGGCACCCACTATCCCTGATAGTGCATTCACGGCGTCATTATCGACCATCCTCCAACCACTTACGTGTATCGCAGGTTCACCTTCACAGTGCACCCGCCGTTCAGTCTGTCGGCCGCAGATCCCGCATCTGAACCGGGCCTGGAGTGTGGCACCCAGCAGACTGTCGACAAATGACCCGGTCAATCCTCCAGAAGCCCCCGCGACCGCACAGGAGAACACAATCGCTCCCTCCACCGGTGTGAGCAGGAGCGCTGCCCCGCCGATGACCAGAGAGCCAATCAATGAGGCCACCGACCCGATAACCGTCACCCCTCCTGATGTTCCCGCCGGAACCACTCCTCCGGTGGTGATCAGGCGCGCTTCCTGCCGGAAGCCCGTTCCGATCTCGGTGGCCCAGGTGTCAGCGGTTGCCGCGGCTACAGCCCCCAGCATGGCCGCCCACGCAATGGAGACGGGCAGCCCGAGCAGATATACCAGGAAGGCAGCCGTGGCGACTGCCCCATTTGCCAGTACCTGCGCGAGATCACGCTGATGTCCTTTGGCCATGATGCTCTCTGCGCCAGGTCGTATTCGGGTATTGATCCGGGAGAGACCGCTCGACAGGATGAAGAAAAGGAGGATGGGCAATGTCCAGGTGATACCCCCTCCCCCGAAGATCCAGGCGGTGATCACAAAGGCCCCGGCAGCGCCGGCAGAAGTGAGCGCGCGCCATTTCACCGCTCCGGCCATCAACGCGAGTCCCATGGCTTCAGCGATCAGAAGCGATTGCGGCTGGTTCGAAGTGGTCTGTATCAGCACGATCGTCACAACGGTCGCCGCAGGTATGGTCAGGTTGTCGAATCCTCTTCGGGAAAGAGCTTCTACGACGGTCACGATCGGCGCGCACGCGAGCCCGACCAGCAACGCCTCTCCTGTGGGACCGAGGCCGAAAGCTTCCCAGCAGAGGCTCACCGTGAGACCAGTGAGCGCAAATACACCGACCGAACCATCCCAGCTCTTTCCATGGAACGCGACAGGCAGGGGTACCGTGTTCTGCCGGAACTCTCCCACCACGACTCCCGCGGCATCGGCGAAGGCCATCACCAGCAGGGGAATCGTGATAAGCACGGGTTCATTCCATGCGAAGAGATAGAGACTGAGTGCAGACGCCGCGAACCACATGGTACCCAGGCTCTTCGGCCGGGAAGAATGGAGTGCGGGAAGCCACTGCCGCCTGATGCAGACGGTTATTCCGACCAGCGCAAGAGCCGCTACACCGGCCGGCCACCATCTCTCACTGAAGAGAAGGGGCACAAGGGCGGCGATCGTACCCGAAGCGACATGCACCGCCAGTCTCGTCGTGCGTGCGGGAGCCTTGAGGAAACGTCCGGCTGCTTCAGAGGCCAGTAACATGACACCGACAGCCAGGGCACATACAATCGCCATCAGGGTGTCGCCGCTCATGCTGTCAACCTCTGGACGCCGGTCATATAGTGGGGTTTATTACCTGTGGACCGTCGTGTCAACCACCCGGATACAGGAGCCTGCATGCCGACAGACCCGGACACCCTCCCCACTGATCCTCTGAAGCGACTCGAATCGATCATGGCGATCCTCCGGGGGCCAGACGGGTGCCCGTGGGACAGAGAGCAGGATCATCGCACCCTGCGCACCTACCTGCTCGAGGAAACGTACGAAGTCCTCGACCTGCTCGACTCACCCGGCGAGATCGATGACGAAGAGTTCGTCGAGGAGCTGGGGGATCTCCTCCTGCAGGTGGTTTTCCATGCTCAGCTCGCCTCAGAGCGTGACGCTTTCAACCTGGACAGGATCGCCGAGCGTATCTCCTCGAAGCTCATCTACCGGCATCCACACGTCTTTGCCTCCACCGAGGTCTCCGGTACGGAAGAGGTTCTGCAGAACTGGGAGAGGCTGAAGCAGGCGGAGGGGAAGGAATCGGCCCTCGATGGTGTTCCCGCGAGCCTCCCTGCGCTTCTGCGGGCACATCGCATTCTGGCCAAAGCCGATAGATCCGGTTTCAGGTGGGGATCGGGCGTAGAGGCCCTCGCCAAGGTGCGCGAGGAGTTTGGAGAACTCGAAGAAGCAGTCACCGCGACCCTTGACGGCAATCCCTCTTCTGTACGTGACGTCGCCAGCGAGTTCGGCGATCTCGTCATGTCACTGGCAACCATGCTGCTGCAGTTCGGGATCGACCCTGAACTGGCGGCCAGGGAAGCCACCCAGCGGTTCGAAAAGCGCTTCCGGTGCATGGAGAAGACTGTTGGAGAGGAGGGTGTGTCGCTGGCCGATCTCGATCGGGATGACCTGCTGAAGCGGTGGGAACAGGCCCGTCAGCCGGAATCTGACTCCGAATAACTCTCCTTTGTCTCAGCCATCCACTTCCAGGTCCGGTCCCTCAGTTCGTGGCGGTCTGACAGCTCCAGTCCGGTCGTATCTATCGCTTCACCGACAACCATGGTTATCCGGCCCCGTTTGATAAGCCTTCTTCTGGGAGGAAGGATCGAGTCTCCACCGATCAGGGTGAGAGGGATTATCGGAGTCTCTGTCATGATCCCCAACCTGAACGCACCGGTCTTGAAGGTGCCGAGTTCTCCGGTTCTGCTCCTGGTCCCCTCAGGGAATATGAACAGCTGTTTACCCTCCTTGAGTATACGCTCCGCCGGTTGAAGACTCTGACGCGCCTTTGAGCGGTTATGTCTGACGACCGGCACGAATCCCTGTGCGCTCATTGCCCAGCCAAAGACCGGAATCTTGAAGAGTGACCGTTTGGCGAACATGTTCATACCCGCCGGAAGCATGGCGATCACGACTGGTATATCAAGAATGCTCTGGTGGTTCGCGATGAATATTGTGGGTCCTTCTCCAGGCAGATTTTCCACTCCGATGCCCCTGATTTTGACACCGGTAAGCTTCAGCAGCAGGCGGGCCCACCACTGGATGAGCTTGACCGAGCGTTTCCGTCCCTCGGGCGTAATGAGGAGCAGTATCGTGAGGGCAGCTATGATAACACTCAAACCCGCGGCGGTGATCCAGATGAACCGGCTGTGGATCTCCTGGAACACTGTTCCTTTATCTTTCTTCTCTCTCTTTGCCATTCGGTCTCCGGTTGTCACGGCAGGTTGGATTCCCATCCGAGCTGTTCTATCTTCGGCTTGGCAGAATCTACACCATTCTGGAGGACTCTCAAATGCTTCTGATGAGATTCGAAGGTGGCTACGTAATCCGTATCGAGGAGGGAGAAGAGGTCATCGGTGCCCTCACCGCCTTCTGCGAGCGTGAGGAGATCGAAGCGGGAACCTTTAATGGCATCGGTGCCGTTACCGGGACAAGGCTCGGATACTACGACCATGACACCGGCGAATACACCGATAGATTCTTCGAGGGAGGTATGGAAGTGGTCGCCTTCTCGGGGAATATCAGCAGAAAGGCCGATGGCACCCTCTTCCCTCACGCCCACATCATCGTGAGCAACCGGCAGATGGAGGCCTTCGGGGGGCACTGCTTCGAGGCATCTGCCAGACCGACGCTGGAGATCATCCTCTGGACGATCCCTGGAGCCCTTCGCCGGGTACAGCTCCCCGGCAAATCAGCCCAGTTGCTCGACCTCTAACTCAGTGTGAGATGCGCAGATCTACTTGAACTGGTTGTCTATAAACCTCTGCGCCTGCCTGATATCACAGTCACGAATGAGTGCGACCTCACTTGCGAGGAGATCGTAGGCCCGACAGTAGATCTTCCGCTCCGTTGAGGATATCGAGTCATCAAGGTATCCCACGTGCAGGTCACGGACCGTCTCGGCATAGCACTCCAGTGTTGACTGTTCCAGCCGGCTCTTGAGGAAGCTTACGCGTGACTTCCAGTCTTTCGAGAGTTTTCCTTTATTACTCCGAAGGATCTCGACGGCCTTTTTGTTCTCCGATTTCGAACCGGGAAGCCTTACATCGGCGACATCAAGATTGTCCTTGGGTACGAACACCCGGGAGGTGTTCAGAAGGAGTTCGATCTCGTAACACTCAATGGCCTCATTCGCGACCTCTTTGGTGGTTACGCTTCGAATGTACCCCCCACCCCATGTCGTGTGAACGATTTTGTCGTTGACCTTGAATCCAAGTGCGGTAGCCTGCATTCAATAGCTCTCCTGCTGACTGAAGGTGCCTGGTAAAGCGGCTGTACTACTCACATTCAGGCTGGCTGTCATTGTAGAGAAAACAAGCATTACAGTATATGGTATAAGTACTTATAAATCAAGACGTTTCTGAAATACCACCTGTTTCCGGGCCCTCAGGCGCTGAACAGCATTTGTTCAGGGCATCAATCACTTCTCGTGGTGATATGTCCAGCATGCAGTGCCTCTCCTGTCTCCAGCAGACTCTCTGGCCGTGCTTGCTGCATGGGCTGCATGAGATGGCCCGGTGGATATGAGCTGCTCTCTCTCCCCTGGGCGCGAAACCAAGATCGGGGCTTGTAGGACCGAAGAGCCCTACGGTTGAGGTGCCAAGCGCTGCTGCGAGGTGCATTGGCCCGGAGTCATTCGCCACGACTCCGTCGGCAGCTGCCAGCAGGGATGCGAGTTTCATGATATCGGGTACCGGGCCGGCCAGTGTCACCGATTCCTCCATATCGTGAAGAACGGATCCGCTCTCCGGATTGTCGGGTGGCGCTACCACCACAGGGGTGTCTCCTCCGAGATTCACCAATCGTGCCAGTTCGGCGAAACGAAAGAGTGGCCATTCCTTCGGCGCGTGCCTCGCCCCGGGAAGGAGCACTATCAGCTGTCCGTCGCGATCGGACATCACCTCTCGTCGCCAGGCCCTCCCCGTCTCTACCTCCTCAGCGGTGAGATGAATGACCGGCACCCCCTCCTCCATTGATGGATCAATTGAACCCGCAGCGGCAAGGTAGCGATCGATAACGGGTGTGATCGGTCTGATCCGCTTGAATGGAGGTCGCAATACCATCAGTAACCGTCGAATACGTTCCTGGTGATACCGTCTGGAACGTGTCCCCCCGGTCAGGGTGATGAGTCTGCTTCTCAGAGAACCGTGCAGATCGATGATTTCGGTGAATCCGCCTCCCCTGACCATCTGGATGAGAGATGAGAGGGATCGGGTAGCAGGATCGAAAGCCCGGATCTCGTCGACATCGGGATTCGAGCGATGGATGCCGGCGAATTCCGATTTTGTGAGGAGGGTGATTTGGGAATCGGGCAGGCGGCGTTTCAGGGCCTGGAACACCGGAGCTGCGAGAACGACGTCACCAAGGCTGGAAAACCGGATGACGAGGATGCGCGGGATCAGGCTGTTCCCGTCCTGCATATGGGCGCCAGAGTATCCGCCAGCCTGTTCATCACATCACCGGAGTCCTTCAGGCGGATTGTGAGGTTGTAAATGCGGCGACGCATGCGACCTGCTTCATTGACCCCCATTTTCAGAGGTACTTGTGAGCGATCGAGGAGATAGGGCACAAAAGGATGCGTATCCATGCTCAGGTCGATGGCCATGTCATAATTATGGTCCCGCAGCCGACTGAGGAGTTCCCGTCCTGGCAGGCCCAATGGAGTAATGTCGTCGATGGCGGCCCGGACGATGCCGATCCCCTTGAATTCATCTTCAACGATCGGAACCTCACCGCCCAGAAAGAGCAGATCGAGGTTCCATTGGGGAAAATCCGACTTGAAGGAAAAGATCTGCGGCAGGACTTTCTGGCGCTCCACCTCATCGAGCGGCAGAACAAGCAGAACCCTCTCAACAACATGCAGCGCGTCACCCATGCGAACCGCAGGCCGTCTGTCTCTTCGCAGGGTGGAAAGAAGTACGAAGAACCGGGAGAGTGCCCATCTGGTACCCTTCATCGTTCTCAGTCCTCCTTCATCGCCCGTGACAGTGCTTGAACTTCTTCCCCGACCCGCAATGGCAGGGATCATTTCGCCCTGGCTCCCTGCTGACCGATACAGGTCGGCGTTTTGTCGGAGCCCCTCCGGGTTGTGACGCTTCAGTACCTGCAGCACCGCCGGGAGACGCTCCGACACCCTCGGCGATCGCTCCCTGGAATGCCATACCCACGGCGTCCTGGTGGACGGCCTGCCCGCTGCGAGCCTGCATACCCATGGCCTGCTGCTGAAGCTGGTTCTCCACGGCAGCTGACTCTCTGAACAGCAGCTGCATGGTCTCACGCGTAAGCTCTGACAGCATATCCATGAACAGGTAGTATGCTTCCTGCTTGTACTCTACCAGAGGATCCTTCTGCCCGTAAGCCCGAAGACTGATGCCCTCCTTCATGCGGTCCATCTCATAGAGATGGCTCATCCACTTCTCATCAATGACCCGCAGAATGGCATACCGCTCGAGTTTCCCGCTGAGCTCCTCGCCAAGGAGTTCCTTCTTGCGTGCCCATGCTTCTGTGTTGGCGGCGGTAATGGCCTCCCGGAGATCCTCCTGATCCATCTCTTTGCGCTTTTCATCATCGATCCTCAGATCGACGAAGCAGACCTCGAGCAGTTCCCGGTGGATCGAATCCCACGACCACTGGTCAGCGTACGAATTCTCTTCGGTGAAGCGATTCACCAGGTCGTGGGCGAAATCAAGGATCAGCTCTGCAATATCTTCTGACAGCGAGTCTTCGTCGAGCGCGCGCCCCCTGCGGGTATAGATTACGTCCCGCTGTGTGTTCATGACGTCGTCATATTCCAGCAGTCGCTTCCGGATGCCGAAATTCTGCATCTCTACCCGTTGCTGGGCCTTGCCAATCGCCTTCGTGACCATCGGGTGAGCAATGACCTCACCCTCTTCCAGCCCGAGTCGATCCATGACACCGGCGATCCGATCGGAACTGAAAAGCCTCATCAGGTCGTCTTCCAGACTGAGATAGAACTGGCTGGATCCGGGATCACCCTGTCGTCCGGAACGTCCACGCAGCTGCCTGTCGATCCGCCGCGCCTCATGACGCTCGGTACCTATGATATGGAGACCGCCCAGTTCAACCACACCCTTGCCCAGCTTGATGTCAGTCCCGCGTCCCGCCATGTTTGTCGCGATCGTGACCGCACCGGGCTGACCTGCAGCAGCAACGATCTCTGCCTCCCGCTGGTGCTGTTTGGCATTGAGCACTTCATGCGGGATTCCCGATCGTTTCAGTATCCGTGAGAGCATTTCAGAGACTTCCACACTGGTGGTCCCGACCAGTACAGGCTGCTGCGAGCGATAACACTCCGTGATCTCATCGATCAGGGCATTGTATTTCTCCCGTTTGGTCCGAAAGATCAGGTCATCCCTTTCATCCCGGACCACCGGCCTGTTGGTGGGGATCACCAGCACGTCGAGCTTGTAGATCTCCCAGAACTCTCCCGCCTCGGTCTCGGCCGTACCGGTCATCCCGGCCAGTTTTCCGTACATCCTGAAATAGTTCTGGATCGTGATGGTCGCCAGCGTCTGGGTCTCCTTCTCGATCTTGACCCCTTCCTTCGCCTCCAGCGCCTGGTGGAGGCCCTCGGAAAAACGCCGGCCCGGCATGAGGCGGCCGGTGAACTCATCCACGATGAGCACCTGACCGTCCTGGACCACGTAGTCGACATCTATCTCGAAGAGCGTATATGCCTTGAGAAGCTGGTGGATATTGTGGAGCCGCTCGCTCTTGTCAGCGTATTCCCGGTGGATTGTCTCCCGCTCGTGCTCGGCATTCTCATCCGAGATATCTCCGCTCTCTGCCTTCCCTTCCAGTGCGCTCATCTTCTCGGAAAGGTCGGGCAGTATGAACAGGTCGGGATCGTTGGGACTCAGGTTGGTGCGACCATCTTCCTGGAGATCAACGGTATTGGCCTTCTCATCGATCACATACAGGAGACTCTCGTCAAGAATATGCATCTTCTTCTCGCGCAGGTAATCGTTCTCGACCCGCTCGATCAGCTTGACGATACCCGTCTCTTTCTTCAGCTTCATCAGCTTGTTGTGTTTCGGAGCGCCCCGCTGAACCAGCAGGAAATTCACCCCGGCGTTATACTCCTTGTTTGAATCCTCTTCCTCTTCGGCCTGCTGAAGCAGATTTTCCGCCTCACGGTAGAGCGAGTTCACGAGCCTCGTCTGGGCTCTGACGAGAGAGTGCACCTTCGGATTGTACTCATCGAACTTGTGAGTGCTTCGGTCGACAGGACCGGAGATGATAAGGGGGGTACGCGCCTCATCAACGAGGACGGAGTCGACCTCGTCAACGATGGCGAAATGGTGTTTCCTCTGGACCCGGTGCTCCGGCATGATCGCCATGTTGTCCCGGAGGTAGTCGAATCCGAACTCGTTGTTCGTCCCGTAGGTGATGTCCTTACCGTATTCGGCTCGCCGTTCATCGGGCATCATGTCGTGCTGGATGATGCCGACCTCCAGACCGAGCCAACTGAAGATCCCGCCCATCCAATCGGCGTCACGACGTGCCAGGTAGTCGTTGACCGTGACCAGGTGAGCGCCCCTCCCATCAAGGGCATTGAGATAGAGCGGCATTGTGGCGGCAAGCGTCTTCCCCTCACCCGTGGCCATTTCCGCGATCTTCCCCTCGTGGAGCGCTATACCGCCGACCAGCTGGACATCGTATGGGACCATATCCCAATCGGTCTCACGCCCTGAGACCATCCATGTATGCCCGAGCAGTCTGCGGCATGCTTCTTTGACGACGGCAAAGGCCTCCGGCATGATGTCGTCACAGGTCTCATCGCCTGATAACCGTTCCCTGAATTCCCCGGTCTTGGCCTGTATCTCTTCATCAGAAAGCACCTGGTACTCTTCGACAAAGGAATTGATCTCCTGCACGAACGGCTGGAGACGCTTGAGTTCCCGCTCGTGCTTCGAACCGAAGATCTTTGTCAGCTTGATTGCCATCGCTCCCGCCTCTTCTTCCTAATATCCTGCCAGCAGCCGGTCACCGAGTTCCGCAGGAAGACCGGCTTCGAGGATCGCTTCCCGTGCCCCCTCGACATCATAGGCAACCCTCATCGGGGTGTACGTCCACTTCCCGGTATCGAGTATGGCGAACGCAGCCCGCGGATCTCCATCTCGCGGCTGTCCCACACTGCCCGGATTCAGGACGCTTCGTTTCGACCCGAGTTCGATCTCTCTGAAGTGAACAAGCCGGGCCGGAGCCTCCGATTCGAGGAAGCATGCCTGTACATGGCTGTGGCCGGTGATCACGATCCTCTCTTCTACTGATTTCAGTGCCATGTCGGCCTGATGGCGATCGAGGATATAGAGCCATGCCTCCGGGAGCATCGGGTGCCCGTGCGTTACCCTGATCTCGTCCATCTCGACCGTCATCGGCATCGAGGCAAGCCATTCGAGATCATCGTCGGGGATGTTCTCTGCCGTCCAGGCAAGAGCGGCATAGGCACGGGGATTGAAGTTGTGTGCTCCCGATATCTGAACCACATGATGATCGTGATTTCCCCTGACTGATATGTCACAATGCTCCCGGACCCACTGGACGCATTCTGCCGGGAATGCGCCATATCCCACGATATCTCCACCGCATATGATCTGGTCTGGCTCTTCCCCCTCAAGTCGCGCCCATACCGCTTCGAGGGCGTGTCTGTTGCCGTGTATGTCACTGATTAGAGCATACTTCATGCAGTCTTCTCTTCCATCTCCCGGTAAAGGGAATCCAGTATACCGTTCACAAATCGCTTTGCGTCTGATGACGAGTACTTCTTTGTCAACTCGATCGATTCATTAATACAGACCTTTCTGGGTATATCGGGAAAATGCAGCAGCTCACACATTCCCATTCTGAGGATCAGTTTGTCGATCAGCGCGATCCTGCCCAGATCCCAGTTCAATGCCCGCTCGGCGATGATCGTGTCCAGTTCCTCCCGCTCTCTGTCGACGCGAGTCGCGAGCCTTCGGGCGAACTCCTGCAGGTCCTCGTCATAGTCTTCCCCGGAAAGACGATCGTCGAGCACCAGCTCGACTGGCTCTTCACCGATCTCGCACGCATAGAGCACCTGAAGCACGACTTCCCTGGCTTTCCGGCGGCGTCCCATATTACCCGCTATCCTCCATCGCCCTCAGAATGTTTATCATCTCTATACACGCCCTGGCCGCCTCTTTCCCCCTGTGCAGATCCTCTTCTCCCTTTGCTCCACCACTGCCCGGAGCGAGCCCTGCCCTTACATGGGCCTGTTCCACCGAGCCGACCGTCAGCACGCCGACCGCGACCGGCACACCTGTCTCGAACGAAACGGTACTCAGACCCTCGATCGATTCCCTGCATATATGATCGAAGTGTGCCGTCTCACCCCGGATCACACAACCGAGGCCGATGATACCGTCCACAGATCCGCTGTCGGCAAGCACAGCAGCTGTCAGGGGCAGTTCAAGAGCGCCCGGCACCCATATGACAGTAACGTCAGACGCTGTGACACCACTTTCTGAGAGGACCTCGAGCGCTCCGTCAAGAAGAGCTTTAACGATCTCATGGTTGAACTTTGCGGCGATGATCCCGATACGCAGTCCTGAACCGTCGCTGGTTCCTTCGATGACCCGGTAACTCATCCCTGTTCCTTTTCTGTCACCTTCAACGAGATTATATGCCCAAGCTTGTCCTTCTTCGTCTGCAGGTAACGTGCATTCACCTCGTTCGGTTCCACCTGAAGCGGAATGCGATCATTGACCTTGAGCCCGTGCCCGGCCAGTCCGACGATCTTCCGCGGATTATTCGTCAGGAGGTTTATCTCACGAACGCCGAGGTCCCAGAGTATCTGGGCACCCACACCGTAATCACGAAGGTCCGCCTCGAATCCGAGTTCTTCGTTCGCTTCAACGGTGTCCCGGCCCCGATCCTGCAGCGCGTATGCGCGGATCTTGTTGGCCAGACCGATTCCGCGTCCTTCCTGCCTCATGTAGAGCAGGACTCCCCTGCCCTCCTCTTCGATCATGCCGAGCGCGGCCTCAAGCTGATCCCCGCAGTCACAGCGCATACTGTGGAAAAGGTCGCCGGTGAGACATTGGCTGTGAACCCGAACCAGTACCGGCGCGTCGTCTGTCACGTCACCCTTTACCACCGCCATATGATGGTGGTCATCCACTCTGCTCTCGTAAAGGTGCAGTTTGAAAGCTCCGAACCGTGTGGGAAAATCCACCACGGTTACCTTATGAACGAGCATTTCAACCTGGCGCCGGTATGCGATCAGATCCTTGATGGTGATAAACTTCAACCCGAGTCTGTCAGCGACTTTACGCAACTCGGGAACCCGCGCCATCGATCCGTCTTCGCTCATGATCTCACAGAGGACTCCGGCGGGAGTCAGACCAGCCAGCCGGGCAAGATCGATGGTCGCTTCCGTGTGACCTGCCCGCGTGAGCACCCCGCCGTACTCAGCCCGTAACGGGAATATGTGCCCCGGGCGGGCAAGGTCTGTGGGCTTGGATGCCGGGTCGAGCAGCACTTCGATGGTTCGCGCGCGATCGTGAGCGCTGATACCGGTGGTCGCGCCCTCAACGGCATCGACCGAGACGGTGAAGGCTGTACTCAACAGCGCTGTGTTGTCCTGCACCATCGGCTTGATGTCGAGCGTGTTGAGCCGGTCTTCGAGCAGGGGTGTACAGACAAGACCGCGACCGTGGGTTACCATGAAATTTATCGCCTCGGGCGTGACCTTCTCCGCTGCCATGATGAAGTCACCCTCATTCTCACGATCCTCATCATCCACGACGATAATCATCCGGCCATCAGCGATTTCCCTGATCGCATCCTCTATGGAATCGAATCCTTCAGCAGGCTTGATGAGGCCGTTCGATCCGGTGTCGGAGTTCATGCCACTCTCCATCTCGGTCATTGCGCTATTCCACTCCTTTGAGATGTTCCAGGTACGGTGCGAGCTGTTCTGCTACATACTTGGCTATCATGTCAGCCTCAAGGTTCACGCTGTCGCCTACAGCGATGTCCCCGAGGGTCGTCACTTCAAGGGTATGCGGGATCAGGGCCACCGAGAGTGCATCGTCGGCTACATCCACCACAGTCAGACTGACACCCGAGATCGTGATGGATCCCTTGAAAACCAGATACTTCATGATGCTCTGCGGCGCTGAATACCAGTGGATGACCTCACCCTCTTCCGCTTCCCGGGCGTCATACCCTGCGGGTGGACCATCCAGGCGGATCCCGACTCCATCGATATGACCGAAAACGAGATGCCCTCCGAGTCCCTGCTGCAGAGTGAGAGCAAGTTCCAGGTTCACACTGCTCCCCTCCCGCAGATCTCCCAGCGTCGTCAGCCTGAGAGTCTCCGGGATCGCCTCCACGCTGAATGTCTCTTCATCGAATGTGACAACCGTCAGGCATACACCGCTCGTACAGACCGAATCTCCCAGTGAGAGGCGCCCGGCGATCTCCTTTGACGCGATCGTGAACCGGACCGCTTCATCCCTCTGTTCGAGTTTCTCGACCTGCCCCATCGACTCAACAATTCCGCTGAACATGCTCTACCCTTTCGAAGATTACTTCCGGTTCCACTACTCTGTATCAAGTATCCACTGTGTATCGTCCGCTGTATCTGACTCTGGTAGCGCCGTCACCAACAGGTCCTCGCCGAACTCCCATACCCGCATCTCTCCCAGTCGGACTGGAGGCTCAAGACCGCTATACAGCATCCCGCCACCGGCACCTGTCACACGAGGCGCAATCCAGACCTGCCAATGATCGACAAGGTCGGAGGAGGCGAATGAAGAGAGCAGTGTTCCGCCCCCTTCGATCATGACACTATCTATCCCCTCATCGCGAAGGACTTCCAGCATCGCCCTGACATCAAGTCCGCCACCGGGAAGTGAGGGCACGCCGACCAGGACGGCCCCGGCCGTTCTGAGCCGCGCTGCCTCCCGGCTTTCCAGCATAACCCGGCTGGTAAGCACCCACGCCGGTCCCCCGGGTGATGTGATGATCCGCGCCTCAGGCGACACCCGAAGTCGGCTGTCTGCGACCACTCTGACCGGTTGACGATCGAAGAGTGTGCCATCTGCCCTCCTCGCGCTCATCCGGGGATCATCTGCCAGAACGGTTCCACTCCCGGCGAGTATGGCATCCACTTCGGACCGACGGCACCCGACCTGTTCAAGCGCCTCCGCCCCGGTAATGGCCAGTGGCTTCCTCCCGGGACTCATTGTTCTGCCATCCAGCGTCCGGGCCGTCTTTGCGATCACCACCGGTCGGTCATCGCTCGACGCCATAAAGTAGCGGGCATTGACCTGCACGGCTCTCGCACTCTCCACACCGGTGATGACCTCGATCGACTGCTCACGCAATCTGTCGATTCCGGCATCGCAATCGTGGCGGCACGGATCCTCAGCGGCGATGATCACACGTTCGATCCCTGCCTCTATGATGGCTTCGGTGCAGGGAGGCGTTCGTCCGTGATGGTTACATGGCTCAAGAGTGACGTAGAGGGTTGCTCCTGGTGTTTCCGCACCCGCGTTCTCAAGGGCAACCACCTCGGCGTGTGGTGCTCCCGGCCGCTCGTGATACCCCCGACCGATGATCGTATCGCCCACGACCACAACCGCTCCTACTGCCGGATTCGGTGGTGCGGTCCATCTGCCGAGCAGGGCCAGATCGAGAGCCTGCCGCATGAAGATCGGGTGCCGATCTGGAGGTGCTGATGCCGAAGAGCCATGATCAGTCATAGAATATATAAGATGCGAAAGTGGGAGCGTGGGAACAAGGGCGCTGAATACGCTATTCGTACCTGAGTGCTTCCACGGGATCGAGGCGTGCAGCCTTCATGGCGGGATACACACCGAACCCTATGCCGATCCCGCCGCAAACGAGGAGAGCGATCACCAGCATACCGATCGGAACCGCGGCCGGCAACGGCGTCACCAGCCCCACAAGAAGGCCTATACCGACACCGATCGCAGCGCCGATTGTCCCTCCCACTCCACTCAACACCACAGCCTCTACAAGGAACTGGATCACAATATCACGCCGGCGGGCCCCTACCGCCTTCCGCACTCCGATCTCCTTCGTGCGCTCGGTGACCGACACCAGCATGATGTTCATGATGCCTATCCCGCCGACCAGCAGACTGATGCTGGCGATCCCGACCATCACGAGACTGATACCGAGTATCAGGGTGTTCATCATGTCACGCACGCTGTCAGAGGTCTGGATCTCGAAATCGTTCGGCTCACCCGGACGAACACCCCGTCGTTGACGCAGGATGCTTACTGTTTCATCAACCGCGTTCTGCAGGTGTCCGGGGCGCGCCATGACCGCGATCTGAACCTCACTGCGTCTCCCCCAGTATTTGCGGAACGTAGTGAGTGGTATGAACACGATATTGTCCTGGCTGAAACCGAGGAACTCACCCTGCTGTTCGAGTATCCCGATCACCAGGAACCGGTGGCTGTCTATCCTGATCTCCCGTCCGATCGGATCTACCGTCGGGAAGAACCGCTCCACGATATCGGCACCGAGGATGACTACATTACGCTTGTTCGAATTGTCGAGCGGCCCGAAGAATCTCCCCACGTCGAGACCGAGCCCCTGTATGAGCGGCAGATTCTCATCACCGCCATACAGAATGACATTCGGATTCGTCTTCTCACCACCGTACCGGATCTCCACACCGAAATGGGTACTCGATCCCGACACCAGTTCGACCGAATCAGCATTCTTTCTGATGGCGTACATGTCATCGATGGTCAGGTCGTCCCAGTTGGTTTCGTTACTGTGTCCTCCAACCTGGATCTGGATGCTCGGACTGGCCTGGACGTAGAAGGTCTCGCTTCCGAGATCGCTGAGCTGTTCGGTGAAGAACCGGTCGAGCCCCTCTATCATGCTGCTCATACCCACCACTGCCACGACGCCGATGATGATACCGAGGCTTGTCAGCAGGGTGCGCAGAGGATTTGCGAAGAGGGAACTCATCGCGACACGGCCTGTTTCCTGAATGCTGACAGCCATCGTCGCCCCCTACTCGGATCTCAGGGCTTCTATCGGATCGAGTCCGGCGGCCTTGGCCGCAGGGTAGATGCCGAAGAAGAGCCCTACTGAGGTGGAGAACACCAGGCCGAGCAGCACCGCCCAGAGCGGCGCTGTTGCCGGCAGTGAAGTAACGGCTGAAACAAGGAGCGCAGTGCCGATACCGAGTCCGATGCCGATCGCGCCGCCGAGGCCGCTCACCACTACTGATTCGACAAGGAACTGCCACATGATGTTGCGCCTTTTTGCGCCCACGCTCTTCCTGATCCCGATCTCACGGGTCCGTTCGGTGACCGATACCAGCATGATGTTCATGATGCCGATACCGCCTACAAGGAGCGAGAGGCTCGCTACTCCCACCATGACCGCGAAGAGGGCCGCCGTCAGACTCCGGAAGAGATCGAGCAGCATCTCCTGTCGGTTGATGGCAAAGTCATCTTCGGCTCCGAAGGGAATGCCTCGAATGCGTCGCATCAGTCCACGCGCCTCATCCTCGACCAGCGGAAGGGATTCGGCATCGTATGCCCGCAGATTTAACCCTATCGAACGACGTGATCCGAACAGCTTCATGAGGGTCTCCAGCGGAATGACGGCGCTGGCGCTCTGATCCATTCCCATCATGGTGCCCTGCTCGGGCATCACACCGATCACGGTGAAGACATTCCTTCCGACCCTGATCCGCTGGCCGAGCGGATCCCGCTCATCGAAGAGGTCTCTCCAGAGACCGTTGCCAAGGATGATGACGTTCCGTTTGTCGCGTGCCTCGGCGACGGTGAAGAACCTCCCGATCTCGGGATCAAGATCGTGCACTATCCGTCCCTCTGGAGTATGCCCTTCGATCGAGACGCTCCGTGCGGCTCGTTCCCGCCACTTCACGGTCGAACTCGTGCCGACCTGCATCGACGCGGCCTCCGGAAGGGTCACGAGTTCCAGGAGTCTTCGGCCCTGTTCCAGCGTGATATCCTTCCTGTTCCGGAACTTCCAGAAATCATCCATCTGTATCCAGGGGTACTTGCTCACATAGAGGACATTCGTGCCGAGACCTGCGACTTCCCGCTTGACCGTGCGGTCGAGTCCCTGGATCAGACTGACAATGGAGATGACGGCAGTCACACCGACAACAATACCGAGGGTTGTCAGAATGGTTCTGAGGATGTTGGCACGAAGCGCGCGGAACGCTGCCGCTATACTTTCCCGAAGTTCAATAAGGAATCGGGTCAACCGCATACGATGGCTCAGACTTGATCGGCACTCTGCGCCGCAGTGACACCGTTGGCATGGCGGCGACGCTCAACCTTTTCATCCGATCCTATTATGCCATCAAGGATCCGCACGATCCGGTTTGCGTGCTCGGCGATATACTCCTCATGAGTCACGAGGATGATAGCGTTCCCCTGCTGGAAAAGGATCTCGAGCACCGCCATGATCTCCTCACCCGTCGTTGTGTCGAGGTTACCCGTCGGTTCGTCTGCCAGGATTATCGAAGGATTGTTGACGAGGGCCCGGGCGATCGCCACGCGTTGTCTCTGCCCCCCGGAGAGTTCATTCGGTTTGTGATCGACACGATCGCCAAGTCCGACCGAGTCGAGAGCCTCGAGAGCCCTGGTTCGACGTTCCCCGGCAGCAAGACCGCTGTAGATGAGCGGCAGTTCCACATTGTGAAGCGCGTCGGCCCGCGGGAGCAGGTTGAACGTCTGAAATACGAATCCGATCTTCTGATTCCGGATCTCGGCAAGCTCGTCATCGGTCATGTTCTCAACCGATACATTATCGAAGAGATAGGTGCCTGCAGTCGGGGTATCGAGACAACCGATCAGGTTCATCAGTGTCGACTTCCCGGAACCGGACGGCCCCATGATCGCAACGTACTCGTTCTGGTGTATCTCGATATCGACTCCGCGCAGAGCGCGAACGACCTGGGTACCCATGATGTACTCTTTGGTGATCCCCTTGAGATCTATGATCGGCTGCATATTCTCTTCCTGTCCTCCCGTTACCGGTCGCGTTCGTCTTCGAGCAGTGATTCTATAACCTTTACCCGGTCTCCATCCTTCAATGTACGGCTCAGGAGACGGAAAGGTCCGGTCACAACCTGTTCACCTTCCTCGAGCCCGGAGATGATCTCGATGTGGGTTGCCCCGGAGATCCCGGTCTCAACCACTCTTGTTTCGATGGTGTTCTCAGCGGTCAGAACGAAGACGACTTCGACATACTCATCTTTCTCCGCTGTGGAGGAGGACTCAATCATGCCCTCATCCATTACATTGGACACCACCAGGTCTTCTTTCCGTCTCGCCGTCAGCGCCTGCATCGGAATATTCACGACGTTCTCATGCGTCTCGGTGATGACATCCACCGCCGCCGACATCCCTCGCCTCAGCCGGGGATCTGAATCGGAGAGTTCGACCTTCACTGCGAAATTGGTGACCTCCATCTGAGTGCCGGCGCCGAGGGTGACTCCCGCGTTCGCGATCTCGGTTACGATGCCGCTGAAAAGCGTATCGGGGATTGCATCGACTTCCACCTCTGCCAGCTGACCTACTTCCACCGCCACGACGTCGGTCTCATCAACGTCGACCTCTACCTCCATACGACTCAGGTCCGCAATGGTCATTAACTGCGTACCCATGGTCATCTGGGTACCGAGAACCATCTCGCCCTCCTCGATGATGAGAGCGGTCACCGTTCCTTCCATGGGAGCTATCAGGGTCGTTCGGGAAAGGTCTTCCAGGGCCTGGTCGAGAGAAGCTTCGGCAGAAGAGACCTGAGCCAGTGATGCATTGTACCGGGCCTTCGATGCTTCGTAACCGTTCTGCGCGTCCCTCATATCCTGCTGGGCGCCCACCTGCTGTTCGGCCATCGCCCGGGCGATGTTCAGGGCGTCCTCGGCCTGTCTGAGAGTCGCCAGCGAAGCCTCGGCACTCGCCTGCTGTGTATTGAGCATGGCGCGCGCGCCCTCCACCCTGGCTTCATAAAGGGTCCGGTCCAGTTGCGCGAGTATCTGGCCGCGCTCCACGACCTGTCCCTCAATCACGAGCAACTGATCGATCCGGGCGCTCACCTGACTGTTGATTTTCACTTCAGTGACCGGGAATATCCTCCCCGACGCGGAAACACGGCTGACCACACTCCCCAGGGCCGCCTCTTCCACCGTCACCTCGACACCGCCACCTTCCCCGCCGAGCAGGTTTCCAAGCACGAGGAGAATCAAAAGTCCGCCTCCGCCGAATATGAACAGTTTTTTCTTCACGGTCCTGCCCCTGGTATCGTGCCGGTAGCCAGACGGCCCATGGCAAATTCCAGGCCCGCCGTGGCCGCCTTCAATGTAAAGAGCGCCTGTACCTCAAGATACTGCGCATTCACCCGATCGTATTGACTGGAGTTGACTTCCAGCAGGGAACCTGCGCCAAGACGGTACCGCTCCTCTGACAGCCTGAGCGCCTCACGAGACAGATCAACCGCCCGGCGCGAAGTCTGCAGCATCTGCTCAGCCTCCCGCAGATCGAGGACCGCGATGTATACGTCTCTCTCGACGCTTAACTCGGCCGCTTCGCGGTCCAGTCGCGCCCCCTCGAGATCGACCTGGGCTCGTTGCACGTTCAGCTTCGTCTGCAGCCTGTCGAATATGGGAACGTAGAGTCCCACTCCGACGCTCCAGGTGTAGTCCTTCGAGAAGGCATCGGTGAAGTTGCTGTAGGAATCACCACGCCAGGAGTAATTGCCCGACAGGTTCATTGAGGGGAAACGGGCTGCCTTTGCCGACTGCAGTCCCGTCTCAGCCACGGTGATCCCGAGCAGAGCCTGGCGGAGCGAGGGATGATCTCTGAGCGCTGTCTCAAGAGCGGTCTCTATCTGAGACTCTCGCGGCTCGTAGCCGAGATCATCGACTATCTCCAGTTCCCCGGTCGGTGAGCGGCCCATCAGGTAGTTGAGCTCAGCTCTTCCTTTGGCAAGATTGTTCTCGGCGGCTATCAGCCGCTGTTCCGACTGCGCGATGGCGCTCTCCTGGCGCAGCACATCCACCCGCGCCCGGTTACCCAGGGAATGGAGTATGTTCACCTGACGAAGCAGTTCCCGGTTGTACTCGAGATCGGTCTGTGCCACCAAGAGGTTCCTCTCAGCCCGGAGCAGAGCGTAGTAGGCCTGGTGCACCTGAAGGATGGTCTGCTGTTGCTGGAGGTTTGTGCCGGCCCGGGAGATCTCTTCTGATGCGACCGCCTGGAGGTAGAGCGAGGTGATCGATCGGTTGAAGAGCGGCTGAGATACTGAAAGCCCCGAGTAATAACTCATGGAAGTGTTGGCAGTCGCGCTCCCCTCAACGATCTGATTTGTCGCCGGATTCAGGAGCCGCTGAGGCGACACACTGGTGTACCGGGAGAACGAACCTGAAAGAGAGACCGACGGCAGGAGCGAGGAAGAGGCCCGCTGCGTCTGCAGTTCGCTCTGAAGGAGCTGACGTTCCGACCGCTGCACCATGGGATTATCCATGAGTGCCAGATCGATACACTCCCTGAGTGTCAACGATTCCTGACCCTGTGTGACAGCCGGTGATGCCGGGATTGTGAACAGGGCAAGCACGATCACCCCGACGCGTAACGAATACCTGTACATCACGATTCTCCTGCGTATCAGATCATCCACCTGTTAACCCCCCGAACAGACTCGAGGCCACGATCGCCAGCACGACCTGGATCACGACCCAGAGGGAGAAGAAGCCGAGCACCAGCGCGGCAACCTTGCCTTTTGAGAACCTGTACAACGTGGCGAGTCCTGTGATCAGCAGCGCGATACCCCAGATCTTGAAGATATCAATCTGCATCAGCAATACCCCCAGAGGAGTCATCCACTGATCCATCGGAAGAAGGACCGCGAGACTTGATGAGACACTCATACTTTGCTTGACGAGTATGAGTGGTGTGAGGAGCAGCACCTTCGGTACGCGTACAAGTAGTGAGTGCGCAATCACCGCCATCACCTGTTTAAACGTCGCTTCACCTCCCAGCAGGAAGCTGCAGCCGAAGGTGAACAGTCCCGCAAGGATGAGGAGTTCGAGGAATCCGCCGACGACAGCCATGATGGACATCCAGATGCGCTGGGACACCTCCTTCTCCGGATCGAAACGCTGCATCATCATCTCAGTCTGTTCCGGAGTCATATTTGGATTCTGCTGAAACGCGCGTTCCTGCGCCTCCATCATGTAGGGAAAGCTCGCCTGCATGCTCACCAGTCCGGCAAGAACGACGATCAGGAAGGCGCCGATCCAGCGTGGATGAGCCACAATGTCGGCAAATGCCTTCGCCGGTTCAGTGAGAACCAGGATAATCCTCTGAAAGAACGAAATCGGCCTGTCCTGACTCTGAATATCCTCCATACTCACACTCTCCCCGCTGATTTCCCTCAATACGAATTCCCGTGAACGGTTGTTCAATCAAATGGAGTGAAAGAGCCTGGTGCAGCTATAAAATGAAAATGGGTACCAGATGAGATTCATCCGATACCCATCACGAGCATACACGCCTCTACAAGGCGCGGCGAGTTCATTGCATCGACTCTACCTTGAAAACGCGTAGAGCGTGGAGAAATTGACCTGTAAGGCGTCAGCCTCACGCAGTTCTCGCATCGCGTCGGAAACAATCCCGTACGGTGCCCGGACATCAGCGATGATCGAAACGATGAGTCTCGGTTCATCAACACGCTTCGGGTAGATCAGACCGGCGATATCCCCCATTACAACCGGGAGATCGTCGATCATGATCTTGCCATCATCACTGATCCACATGTGGGCGATTCCACGCTTCTTTTCGAGCCGCTCGGTCATCTCCGCGCGAGGTATCTCTATCCCGGCGATCCCCCGGTACTCCACGAAAACCGTAGTCACCATGAAAAAGATCAGCAGGAGGAACACGATATCTCCCATCGAACCGGTCGGGATCGCTACGTCAGCCTTCTGTTTCTTTTGGATCTTCGGCATTGTTCCTCAATCAGGTTCAGCCAATGAGATTTTTGGTGTTTCCGCCTTCTGTAATTGATCGAGAATCTGGACGAAGATG
>JALGVQ010000134.1 GCA_025774615.1 bacterium | reverse complement strand
CGCTCGATCGTGGATGCCTATGGTGGAACCCTGTCGGTCGACAGTAAGCCGGGTGAAGGGACGACCATGACGGCCCGCTTCCCCATCAGCTGACAGCTCCCCGTTCTCCCCTGATCAACCGCCGACGAACCAATAACGAAAGAGCCTCCAGACCAGATTCCCGTGTCCTTTGCGGAACCGGCAGGGGGTGGTAATCGTTCAATCAGATGATCGGATGATTGCTGAGGGCCTGCCCGGGAGGTAGTGCGTCGGAGGGCTGGGCTAATTTTCGGCCTGTGAGAGGAGCCCTTCATAACCGTTAGAAGAACAGAGCCAGATTCCGTGCGCATGATGACATCTGCCCGACAGTCAGAAAGCGCCTCAGACCTGATTCTGCCGGTCTGCATGGCGATCATCTGCTTATTGCTGTGCTCACCACGGACAGGTCTCTCCCAGAATGGTGTTCCGGTCGGCCCTCCTTCCATACAGGTGGACAGGGCCGAGCAGGATTTCCGGTTCATCCGGGGATTGATCTCCGACGGTCTCTATCCGACCGCTCTCGACCAGATCCGCCAGTTCCTCACCACGCACCCGACATCGAGGCGGATGGAGGAAGTTCGCCTTCTGCAGGCGGAGGTGCACTTCATCGAAGGTGACTATCGACAGGTCGTGGATCTATTGCAGGCCTTCACGATCGCGTATCCCCAGAGTCCCTATCTCGATCAGGCTCTCTACCGGAGGGGAGAGGCCTTCTTCAAGCTCGGCGATTATGTCGCGGCCGCGGGTGATTTCGAGGGAATAGCCCAGCGCCGGCCCGATTCCGATCTGCTCGACAGGGCAAGCTACTGGCTGGGAGAATCGCGTCTCAGGCAGGATGATTACGAGAACGCGCGTCAGGCATACCAGAATGTCTACAAGAATACCCCCGAATCCTCTGTGGCAGATTACGCGCTCTACAGCATGGGGTGGATCGCGCAGGAGCAGGAGGAGTATGCCGACGCGGTGAGCTATTACCAGCGCGTCGTGGATGAGTACACCGGCAGTGATCTTCTCTCCACCTGTCTCTACAAGATGGGGCAGTGTTACTTTGCCCTTCAGCAATACACCGAGGCGGCAGACGCGATGACGCAGGTCATCCAGCTCGATCTCGGACCGGATGTGTCGGCCAACGCCGGGTACCTTCTGGGTGAGTCATACTATCACCTTGAGGAGTTCGCCCTGGCCAGGCGTCACTACGAACAGGTCGCCACCGATCATCCCGACCATGCGGCTGCTCCAGAGGCCCGGGTTGCCATCGGCTGGACGTACCTGAAGGAGGGGAACGCCTCCTCTGCGGCATCGGCGTTCACGCGGGCGGTCGAGGAATATCCCGACAGCCCTGTCGCTGGTGGCGCGCAATACCGGGCGGGGATCGCGCTCAAAGAGGCCGGCCGGGCCGATGAAGCACTTGCAGCCCTGCTCGCTACCGCGGAGCATTACCCCACCGACGAATGGTCGGATGATGCCCTGCTCGAAGCGGCACTGATCCGCTATCGACAGGGCGCCTATGTACGGGCACGAGAGATCCTCGAGCAGATCCTTGCCGGATACCCGACAAGCACACTGGGCGCTGATTCGGCGGAACTGTTCGGCGAGTGCTGGCTCGTCGAGGGCAACTGGATCGAAGCGGCGAATGCGTTCGGGGCCGTGGTCACCGGGTGGCCCGGAACTCCGGCGGCGGCGCTGGCGCTCTTCCAACGGTCGTATTGCCACTTCCAGCTCGGACGGCTCACCGAAGCGGCTGACGGATTCGCCCTCTATCGTCAGGCACATGCCGGTGAACCGCTCGCTCCCGATGCACTCTTCTTCCAGGCTGAAGCGGTCTACCGGAACGGTGAGCATGAAGAGAGCGAACGGCTCTACCGCCGCTACCTCCAGGATAACCCGGAAGGGGAGCGTTCCATCGACGCCGAATACGGTATCGGATGGTCACTCTTCTCACGCGGTTTCTGGGAACCGGCGATCGAGTCCTTCCGTCGCGTCGTGGCCTCGGCCAGCGGTGATGAAACGCTCAAACGGGACGCACACTTCCGGATCGCGGACGCCTACTACAACCTCCATCGCTACCGTGACGCCGCGGTCACCTACAGCAACGTGCTCGACAGCGATACGGCAGCCGCAGACGCGGCCGGGGTGGCCTTCGCATCCGGAAACGCCTGGATACGCGCGGAGCAGTACGAGTCGGCACTCTCTGTGCTGGGCCGGATAGTCACCCTGTTCCCGTCGAGTGATCGCTACGACGACGCCCTCTACTGGAGAGGATGGTCTCTCTTCCTGATGGAGGAGTACGACCGGGCGATAGAGGAATACGGCAAGGTGCTGGCGATGCGTCCTCCTTCTGAGCTCGCGCCCGATGCCGCGTATGGGATCGGCGATGCACTCTACAACGCCGGCAGATATGAAGAGGCCCTGGCCGCTTACAGCGCTGTGGCTGAAGCGCACCCCGATGATGACTGGCTTGCTGAAGCGCTCGGAGGCATGCAGTGGTCACTGGTCCAGCTCGACCGGGAGGAAGAAGCTGAATCGGCGGCGATACATGTTCTGGGGAGCGGTATGACCTCGGCCCGGGTGGAAGCCAGGGTCAGGCTTCAGCATGGAAAGTTCCTCTTCAACCAGGAACGATTCAGCGATGCGACCGACGTGTTCGACGCGCTCAGCCGGCAGGGTTCAGAAGGGGCCCGCGGTGAGGCCGTCTACTGGCTGGCCAGATCGTGGCAGAGGCTGGGAGACGACAACCGGGCCGAACGTGTCCTGATGACACTCCTGACCGATTATCCGCGCAGTCAGTTCGTGAATGAAGCTCGTGTCAGAG
Source organism: bacterium (assembly GCA_025774615.1). Classification (GTDB taxonomy): domain Bacteria; phylum Blakebacterota; class Blakebacteria; order Blakebacterales; family Blakebacteraceae; genus Blakebacterum. The sequence continues at coordinate 5,093 of JALGVQ010000134.1, read as the reverse complement.
TCGGCCTCCTGCTCTTCGAGAGGGAGGCGTTCAGTCAGGCCATTCAGATCCTCGAGCAGCTCTCGGCATCCTCACTCCCGGAACGCGCGGAGGCGCTCTACATCCTGGCCCGCAGTCATCTGGCCCTCGGTGACCCGACCCGGACAGAAGTCGAGCTGAGGCGGCTCATCGACGACTATCCGGGCAGCACGCTGGCGGCCCAGGCGCGACTGCGACTTGCTGAGCTGGCTCTCGAACGCGGAAACTACAACATCGCCCAGACGCAGGTGAACACGATCCTGGCCGAAAGGATCGATGAGCTGGCCGCCGAAGCACAGTACCTCGCCGGCGAGGTGCTCTTCGCCCAGGAGAGATGGGCAGATGCCGAGGTCCAGTACCTCAAGGTGAAATATGTGTTCCCCGCGTTCACCAACTGGATCGCGCAGGCGGTTTACCGGGCGGGTGAGGCGAATGTGAGACTGGGTGAAGGTGAAAAGGCCCGGACGCTGTTCCAGTCGGTGCTGGATGACTACCCGAACGCACCCGCTGCGGCTCTTGCCCGGGCGGCTCTCGAACGGATGCCGCGGTGAGGGCGATGAAGCGGATCAGTTCCAGACTCGTCCTGGTGGCTATGACCGGATTGTTCATCACCACGCTTTCCACCGCGGCTGAAGGGCAGGCCCCCCGGCAGGCAGTCCAGGATACCGCGGCGAAACGTCAGACACTCCCGCCGCTCGCCCTGCCCGATATTGTGATCCTTGGCCGGGACAGCGCGATGGTCAGGGAGGGAAGCAAACTCTTTACTTCAGCAAAGCGCACCGCTCTCGATCGGGAGATACGGCCACTGCTGGGGGAGAAGGTGGAGAGCCGGACCGGTTGGGGCGGCGGCAGGACCTTTGCCGCGCAGGAGAATGTCGATCCGGCCAGGAGGGCGCGGGCGTATCTGCGAGGAGGCTCCTTCAACGAGTTGCTCGGAGGAGGTGAGTACTGGACCGATCTGGGAACGTGGCGTCTCGTGGCTGAAGCCGGAGGGGCGGGAACAAAGGGGCACATCCCCAACAGCTCCTCACTTGAGGGCTTCGGTCGGGCGACCATGATCCGCGAGCTCGGGACCAATACCGAGTTCCGGTTCCGGACCGGTTTGGCCACCGGCAGGCAGGATGAGTGGGGCACAGCGATCCCCGCGGCCGTTCTGCAGGGTGCTCCGACAGACGCTGCCAGGACATGGATCGATGGGACATATGAGGTGGAGATCGAGAGCCTGATCCGCAGGGGGCTGACCTTCAGGGCGGGAGCCGGGGGCCGCCACGCGGAATTGCAGGACGAGGTCAGGGAGACGTCAACCACCATCAAACCGGGCAGTAACGGGGGATGGGCCGATCTCGGGCTGGAGTGGGTCACCAGACGATCGATCTTCTCGATCGGGGGAAGGGCAGAGGCAGACGGGGTCAAGGGAGTGGTTCCTGCCCGGAATGTGAGCCTGGTATCGGGAGAGATGTCGATGCAGAGCCTGGTCGGGGAGGGACGCAATCTCCATCTGGGCGCGATATTCTACCGGCTCAATAACGGGCTGAGTACGAGCACGCGCATCTGGCCCCGGGTGAGTTTCTCATCCCAGTATTCCGATCGATTCGGCATGTACGTGCGATACCATCCCAGCATCGACTACCTCACCCTCGGCGAGGCCAGGATCGAGAATCCGTTCGTGGCCAACAGCTTCACCATCTCACCGCGCCAGGAGCGTTTCAACCTGGCGGTCGGATTGCGTTACACCGTTGCCACGAGGATCGTATTCGGTTTCCAGGTCGCGCGCAGACTCTTCGAACGACTGCCGGTCTGGCGTCGGGTAGACCTGGTCAACGAGAGCAACAGCCGGGGACTCTTCATGCTCGATACCATCAACTCCCCCGGCCTGAATGAAACACGGATGAGCATCGAGGGTGAGCCGCGCGACCGGCTCTACTTCTCATCCGAGATCGTTCTGAGGGATCCCACGGGTGGGGGGATAGAGGAACTGCCGCACATTCCCCGGTTCGAATTCTCGGGAAGTGTCAACGCGGTCGGACCGTGGAACATCGACCTGGGTGCGAGAGTTACATGGTTGGGAGAGCGGTACGGAGATACCGCCGGAGACGCCTCCCGTCGACTTGCGCCGGCAGCTGATCTGGGCCTGCGTACGGCGAAGAATATCGGCGATCTGTTCACGATATGGCTGGAACTGAGAAACGTGCTCGACCGGGAGATCGTGATCTGGGAGGGGTACCCGATGGCGGGACGCACGACCGCCTTCGGGATCTCGCTGAGGTTCTGAGTGGGGCCTGAAACACCGGTTCTGTGAGAAGGAGCAGTAGATGAACATCTTCGATATTCTGGTCAGTGGTGGCTGGCTGATGATCCCGATCGCGATCTGTTCGTTCATCGGAGCGGGCATCATCGCGGAACGCTGGCTCACCTTGCGCAAGGCGCGGGTCAATACAGGAACCCTGATGAACCGGGTTCGCCAGGCCCTGCATGGTGGTGAGATCGGCCGGGCGATCGATATCTGTGATGAAACACCCGGGCCGGTCGCGCGCCTTCTCAAAGAGGGGGTGCTCCGCGCGGGAGCCGACCGCAGCCTGATCCGCGAAACGGTCGAGTCGGCAGGTAAGGCAGAACTCTACAAGATGGAACGCGGACTCGGCGCTCTGGCCACGGTAGCCGGCATTGCTCCGCTCCTCGGTTTTCTCGGAACGGTGACCGGAATGATACGGGCCTTCATGGAGATCCAGGGGTTGGGCGGTCAGGTGAACGCGACCGTACTGGCCGGCGGTATATGGGAGGCACTCATGACCACCGCGGCGGGACTCAGTGTCGGGATACCGGCGCTCATCTTCTATAACTGGCTGGTGGGGCAGGTGGAGCATTTCGTTTTCGAGATGGAACGGTCGAGTATGGAACTCCTCGATCTGCTGGGCGATGATGCTGTGCGCAACAGTGGGGGGACCCTCCCGGAGGCAGAGCATGGACATTAGATCGAACAGAAAGCGTATCCACACCTTCAGCGCGATCGGTCTGACCGATATCGTCATGCTCCTGCTCATCTTCTTCCTGTTGAGCAGCACCTTCATCCTCCAGCCGGGGATCAAGGTGGATCTGCCTGAAGCCAGGGTTACCGAGACGGTTGAACAGGAGACACTGACGGTGACCATTCCCCTCAGCGGCGGCGTCTACCTGAACGACCAGCCTGTCTCACTGGCGGAACTGCCCGCCCGGCTCCTGCAGGAACTGGCTCAGGGCGCCGACAAGGACATCATCCTTCGGGCAGACGAGGAGATACCGTTCAGGCGGGCTGTTGAGGTGATGGATATCGCCAAACAGGTCGGCGCGGCGCGGTTCCTGATCGCCACACGAAGAGAAGAGGAGGGCGGCGGTTCGTGACCCTCAGTCTGGATGACATGCGTCTGCAGGGCTGGTTACTCTCAGCGCTCCTTCATGGCGTTCTCCTGATCCTCTTTCTGATGGTCGGTATCAGGCTGCGGGCATTGCCGGAGGAGTACAGCGAGATGATTCTCCTGGATCTCTCCGCCAGCCGGACCGCTTACTCGGAGAATGAGAGTGTCGGGGTCCCCGCCTCGAGCGCTCCGGAGCAGGTGGCGTCGAGTTCGATGGTGGCGCTGCCCGTACGCCGGCCTCTACGTCAGTCATCGGAAGACATCCTGCCGGTGACGAGCCGCCAGGAAGCCGATGTCCCGCGGATCGAGCCCTCCCGTGTGATCGACCAGTTGAGACGCTCCGGACAGGAGAGACCGATATTGCGGCCGGGAACTGCCGCTGGTGACAGGGCCCTGCCCCCGTCATCCGGGTTGCCTGAAGGTCTGGTGATGCCCGACCAGACAACAACCGGCAGCGGGGGGAGTACCGAGTCGCCGTATCAGATACTGTGGGTCGGCAGGAACCGGGATGTGGTACGGGTCATCCTGCCTGATTATCCTGCCGGTATCGAGCGGGAGGTCCAGTTGCGGTTCAGGTTCTCGGTCACACCTGCCGGTGAGGTCACCGGCATCCGACCCCTGCAGAAAGGCGACCCGGCTCTGGAGGAAGCCTCACTCACCGCGCTCAGGCAGTGGAAGTTCCAGGTATTGCCTGCCGCCTCCCCCCAGGCCAACCAGGAGGCCGTTATCACCTTCAGGTTCCGGATACGCACCTGACTGTTGCATTATGCAAGGCAAGGGGGCGTACTGAGGACTTCTCTGGCGGGGACAATGCCGGGTGTGACAATAGTGCAACATTATACACCATGGCATAACGTGTTGATGGTCACAGTGATGCGGGAATATTTTTGTGTATCTGCTGAATCAGGTTGAGTTGGCACGGATTGTGCGTTATTACCCCACAAGAGAATTTCGTCCCGTAACTGTCGTGAACATGTTTGATGGAGGTTTTCAGTAATGCGCAATCAAAAGGGTTTTACCCTTATCGAGCTGCTGATCGTGATCGTGATCATCGGTATTCTGGCCGCTGTCGCGATTCCGCGGTTCCAGGGTGTATCAGACAAGGCGAAGATTGGTGCCGCGAAGGCTGAGATGGCGACCATCAAGAACCTGCTGGGTATGTACCAGGCAGAGAACGACACGTCGGCCTTTCCGGCCGCTGCTGATGTCGCCTCGCACGCGAACCTGGTCACCATCCTGGCACCGTATGGTGCGATTCCGGCCGCCGGTGAGGCTTCATGGTCATTCGTGAGCTATGCCAGGGCTACAGAGGATACGTTCGTGCTCAAGGGCAAGGCGGATGATCGAAACCGAACAGTGATCACCGTCACGCCGACCGTTGTAGTCACGCCGTAGCCGCAGGACATAACACCCGGGGAAGCATCGGGTGGCATGACGCCACCCGGTGCTTTCTCTGTATCTGAACGGGGGTGTCCGGTGTGCAACACTCCCGCCAGCCAGTGTTCAAGAGAGTACCGCCCAGGGGGGAGGAGAACTCTGCTTGACGGAAGTACTGGAATCAATGGGGCCGTGGATCGCCCTCACGTTCGGAGCGGTAGTCGGCAGTTTCTGTAATGTCTGCATCTATAGGCTGCCCCGACGTGAGTCGATAATCTCACCTCCATCACATTGCCCGCACTGCCG
>JALGVQ010000319.1 GCA_025774615.1 bacterium | reverse complement strand
TACTGCAGAAGACAATTTCTGGGCGGACAGTGTCACTGAAGAGATCATCCGAAGATTCCGTGGTATTCAGGCTATATCGGTCAAGGCCCGTAACAGCGCCTTTCATTTCAAGGATTCTGATCTGTTACCAAACGAAGTTGCTACTCAGCTGAATGTCGACTGGCTGGTAATGGGAACCATCAATCGGATCCTGGGTGCGGATGGATCAGAGAGAATACGCCTGACAGCCGAGTTGATACGAGCTTCTAATGAGGAATCGATCTGGTTTGACATTTATAACCGACCAATCGCTGATATACAACGGATTCAGTCTGAAATCGTGATGGGAATATGTGAAGCGTTTAACATACGACCGACGGCATCAGAGAACGAAGACTTGGAACTGCAACCGACTGAGAATCTTGAGGCATTCAGGCTGTATTCACTAGGACGGATGTTCTGGAACAGACGGACCGAAGAAGGACTCCTACAGGCAATCGAGTATTTTAGCGAAGCCATCGAGATCGATCCTGACTATGCCCTGGCACATGCAGGATTGGCAGATTCCTATTCCCTGATGTCAGTCTATGGCTCCTGGACTGCCCATTTTAGTATGCCACAAGCTAAAGAATCTGCACTCCGGGCAATTGCTCTCGATAGTACCCTTGCGGAAGCACATACTTCTTTGGCGTGGGTAAGAGGATGTTATGAGTGGAATCTGCCTGAAGGTATAGGAGGAATGGAACGAGCGATTCAATTGGATCCTGATTACCCGACAGCTTATCACTGGCTTGGCATTTTACAGATTGCTGAAAGGCACTTCGATGAAGCGATTTCATCGATCAGAAAAGCGGTCGAACTCGACCCCTTCTCAGTTATAATCAATCGCAATTTCGGCAACATACTCTATGCTGATAAGCAGTTCGACGAAGCGATCAGGCAGCTTCAATACACGCTGGAAATAGATCCGACACGAGAGTTTACCAGTCTTGGATTGGCTATGGTCTACATCCAGAAAGGTATGCTGGAAGAGGCTCTTGATCTATGCAATAGAGGTACTCTCGAGCATTTCCTGGCGGTTGCAGCCCTGGCTCATGTACGATCTGGAAATATCAGCAGAGCAGATCAACTGTTGGCTGAGTATATAGCTTCGGAACCCAAGGGCTCAGTTTTCCCGGTCATGGTTGCCAGTGTCTATGTGGCTTTGGAGGATATTGATAGAGCTTTCGAATGGTTAGAAAAGGCCTGCGAGATGCGCTCCGCAGAGATTGTCGGGCACTGGCTCCAGTATCCTGATCTGGATCCCATCAGAAACGATCCACGATACCGATCGCTCGTAGATCGCATCGGCCTTCGTGAATCGCATTGAATAGCACTATCGGCCAGCTTTTCATTGCCTGAATAGATAATTGAAAATCCCTGGTGCCAGGGGCGGGAGTCGAACCCGCACACCCGAACTGCTGCTGCTGCTCCTCCTGTCCCTGCCTTTGTCCTGCGCCTGCCCGCTGCATTGCTGTGGTATCAGGGGGTGCTCCCGTAAAACCTCTTCTTCCACCGCCACCGGCACCCAATCTCGGCAGGATCGCATCCATCGTGTTCCAGGTAATGACATTATCAGGAGTCTCGGGTTCGAGTATATGCGTTATCACGCGACCCATTGCCTGGCCGGTGCGTATGATATAAGTACCCTTCGGGAACATCCGCGTCTCCTGCACCGTTTCCTCTTCGACCGTGATCGATGTTACCGATGCGGGGTGGTCGTACACGCTTCCTCTGACATATTCAACCGGTACATACGCTTCCACCGGAATCTCCGTATCCTCCTGCAGCACTTCGATCATTACCTTCTGCCGTTTCAGCATTTCAATAGCTTTATATGCACGCGCCTCCAGGATATAGGCATACGGCCACGGTCTCGTTTTAGTCGGGATCGGCTCCATAATAAGATCAGCCCCGGTGATAAATACCGGTTCCTGGGGCTGCTGAACCTCGGCGCCGCCTCCGCCGCCACCACTCCCGCCACGCTCTCTACGGGGCACGATATAATACGAGACTTTATAGGGTTTCGGGCCTGTTTCCATCTGGACGACGATATCGCCGCCGGGATTCTGCCCTTTTTCGATCGTCTCACGGCGTGCACGGTCGACGGTCATCATCACCTTCTCGGCATTGTCGGCGACATACTGCACGAGGGCTCTTGTCGCGACCAGACCGCTCAGGGCACCCGTGTCCCTCTCCTGACGGGGTGATTCGAAGAGAACTGCGATTGAATTGATGATGCCGCCATAATTAATGCTGATGCGGTTTTGTGTCGGAGCGGTCCTCCATTGCGTGCTGTCACCGCGCGAATAATACCATGCCATATACCCGTTCGCTTCCATCTCCTCTGAGATATACGGGAATATCTCTTGGTCGCACAGGTCGGTGAGCCGCTGGTCACCAGCGGCATTTGCGGGTCCCTGGTAACAGATGTTGTACGGTTGTGAGCCACCGTTATGACCGTCTAAAAACAAATGCGGATTCCAGGTCAGAAGGATATTTCGAACATAATTGTACAATGCCGGCTGTTCGAGCTTGATCCAGTCCCTGTTCACGTCGACACCCTGAGAGTTGCCGCGGCTTGCACGTACAAGGCCGTCCGGATTAATCGTCGGCACCATAACGATGATGAGATCATCCAGCAGGGCGTGCATTTGCGTACCCGGTGTTACAAACTCACGGGCGATAAGCAGTAATGATTCCCGTACCGTTCTCTCTCCGCCGTGAATATTCGCCGCAAGAACAACAATCGGCTTGCCGCTGGTCATCGCTTCCCACGGTTGCGTTATCAGTGGACGGCTGAACACCGCATACGGCTGTTTCCTGCCTTCAATCGTTGTCCCGAAATCCGAGAGCAGCATTTCAGTTGTGGTTGCCTGGAGATCTTCCAGATACACCATCATATCTTCATAACTGGTATACTCCTGAAATCCGGTCTTTTCACTCGGTGTCTGTATTACCTGACCGACAGAGAGTTGAGAGGAGAATGCCAGCAGGAAGACTATAGAAATACTGAACAGACTGATTCGTGTACGCTTTGCCATACTGCTGCCTCCCCATTATTGGTAGAGAGATGAATGGGCTCTATGTGCCTATGGTACCATCAGAGAAAGGAATTATTCACCTAATTACAGCCCAAGCATATTGACCTGACCCCCTCGAACTGATCCGGATCGTGAAGTAGACTGCGATCCGCTGACCGGACCCCAAACAGCAAATGGGCCCTCTTTGAGAAGAGAGCCCATCCGCCGTAAACCCGCATAAACACTGGTGCCGGGGGCGAGACTTGAACTCGCACGCCCCAAGGGGCAGGGGATTTTAAGTC
>JALGVQ010000133.1 GCA_025774615.1 bacterium | reverse complement strand
ACCAATGAGTCGATACTTTGGGTTGGAGGACAGGGGCGAGCACAGCCTACAGGCGATCGGTCGCCTGAAGGATGGCGTTTCTCTTGACCAGGCGCTTGAGGATTTCGAAGGGATAATTCAGGGACTCCGGGAAACTTATCCTGAGTTTTTCAACGATCACGGAATCCGGATGGAGTTCCTGACAGAATTCGTCAGGGATGGCTTCCGGTCAACGTTCCTAATCCTCCTGGCGGCGGGAGTGTTTGTATTGCTGGTAGCCTGCGCCAATGTCGCCAATCTGCTACTTGCACGGGCCACGGGAAGAGCCCGCGAGATAGCTATCAGACGGGCACTTGGGGCTGGCGGAGTAAGGCTGCTGCGCCAGCTTCTGACCGAAAGCCTGCTCCTCGGACTCTGTGGTGGAATGCTGGGGCTCTTGTTAGGGAAGATAGGTCTCGACCTCACACTTACATCCATTCCAATGGCCATTCCGATCTGGATGGATGTCACCATTGATGGTTTCGTCATTCTCGTCCTCTTCCTGGTCTCCATCCTCACCAGTCTGATATTCGGGATGGCACCGGCCTTCCAGATGCGTAGGACTGATCTGACCGGGATATTGAAGGAGGGTGGAGCACGGAGTGCTGGTAGATCGCGACACAGACTCAGGAACATCCTTATAATAGGCGAGGTAGCCGTGTCACTTACGCTTCTGGTGGGTGCCGGATTATTAATCCAGGGATATCAACGATTGCAGGCGGTTAGCCCCGGTTTCACACCACAAAATGCGCTGGTTGTGCATCTCGATCTTCCCGGGATTCAGTATCCTGATGAGGTTCAGCGTGCACTATTCTACCGTCAAGCTATTGCAAACCTGGAAGCAGTTCCGGGTATTGCTTCAGCTGGGGCAGTTTTTATCCTTCCGATGCTGGGATTGACCTGGGGCGACAGCTATTCGGTCGAGGAGTTCCCGGTCGATCCTTCCAAACCACTCCCGCCGGGAAATATCCGCCTGGCATACGGTCACTATTTTGAGACGATGGAGATCCCGCTCATTCAGGGACGGCTGTTCAATGAGTTGGAGAATCTGGCAGGCGGAGATGTCGTCATTATCAATCAAGCCGTGGCAGAGAAATACTGGCCTGATACCAATCCGATCGGCAAGAAGATAGCACTTGGCCGAATCGAACAAGGAGCAACTCCAATGGAGATCGTGGGGGTCGTGGGTGGCGTCCGTCACCATGGTCTCGACCGCAATATTCGGGAAGGATTTTACATCCCGTACGCCAATCGAGGATTTGGTGAAATGTGGATCGTGATGAAGACACTCACAGATCCTCATGCCCTGATCCCAGCCGTACGGGAAACGATCTGGGCGCTCGATTCAACTTTACCACTTGGCGAACTCCGCCCCCTGGAAAATATCGTTGCCGAATCCACGTGGGCGGAACTGAGCTTCACCAGACTGCTGAGCGTTTTTGCAATCCTCGCACTCATCCTGGCAATGTTGGGCGTGTACGGTGTCATGTCGTACTCAGTCACCGAACGAACTCGCGAGATGGGGATAAGGATCGCGCTCGGAGCCGTCCCGTCACGTGTGATCACACTGATTATCAGACAGGGAATGCTACTGGTTGGGATCGGGATGCTGCTCGGATTGTTCGGCGCTATCGGGATGGGGGTAGGACTCGCCTCAACTATGTTCGGTGTCACCGCTTTCGAACCGATCCCGATTATCGGTATGACCATTCTGCTGGTGCTGGTGGCTCTACTGGCCAATTACCTGCCAGCGTTACGGGTTTCCCGCCAGGATCCGTTGAGTGCACTTCGCGACGAGTAGTGGAGCATCACGGAGAGAGGGTGGATTATAGCCGCGGGCGATTGGCATTCGAATCCACATTTTCGATAGATAACAATATTATATAGTGCTATATATCATATATAATACTTGACATGTAGTACTCAATGTTGTACATATACAACATGAAACCTCGAAAAATCTACAACAGAATAGCCGTTCTGCGGGAGGAGCGAGGCTTTTCACGCAACGAACTGGCCGAAAAGATCAACGTGAACTATCAAACCGTCGGGTATCTGGAACGGGGGGAGTACAACCCCAGCCTGGATCTGGCTTTCAGGATCAGTGAGTGTTTCGGATTACCTATCGAAGTCATCTTTTCGCCGAATCCATTAAAGCCCCTGAGTGAAGAACTGTACGGGTCGAAAAATGCCGGGAGTGTCTGAAATGACAATTAGAGAGTCAAGATCACAGCGGCGGAGCTGGGTAATCGTAAACTACTGCAGTCTGTTTCTTCTGCTCATCTTCTGGAACGCACTTCCCCGGCTTGAGGTGGATGACCTTTTTCGCCTGTTAAGTCTGGTGCTGTTCATTTCAATGGTTGCCATCAGCTTTGTCATCGTCCAGGTCCGGACCGGATTGTGGAAGCTCGTGCACAGCAGACCTGACTCCATGGATGAACGCGAACTCCAGAACGTCTTCGTCGCCCTCAGGTACGCATACGGTATTTTTGCCGTCATCTGTCTGGCTGTTCTATTCGCCCAGGTCCTTTTCCTTGATTTCACAGATCTCGTGTTCATCGATGTTCTCCTGGCGTCTTCTCTCCTGTACTTCGCTCATTCTCTTCCGGCATCCATCCTTGCCTGGACCATGCGAGAAGTCTGAATCACACCACCAGTTGATGTCAGCAGGACGGAAACAGTTGTCCGTTGAACGACACAACCGGGCTCGTATGGTCGGTGCTGTGACAAACGTCCTGGAAACAGACTGAGGAGATCAGTCATGCCTGGCTATAAACCCGCCAAAAGTCTGTTCTGCACCTTGTTCAGGAAACGTGAACTGGACCAGAACCTGGATGACGAACTCCAGAGCTACCTGAACCTGGTTATTGACATCAAAATCAGGCAGGGTATGAATGAGAAAGAGGCGCGTCGTGAGGCTCTGCTTGAATTCGGCGGTGTCGAACAGGTAGCGGAAAAGGTCCGCCAGAAGAGGATCGGAGCTGTCCTGGACTCCCTCGTGCAAGACAGCCGCCATGCTGTTCGAATGCTGTTGAAGAAACCTGGATTAATTCTATCCACATCTGGAACCCTTGCCCTGGGGATCGGTGTAACAACAGTAATCTTCAGCATTGTCAATACCATGCTGCTCCGTCCCCTGCCCTACCCGGCTCCCGATCGCCTGGTGACCATTAACCATCACTACCCCTCAAAGCAGATGCTGGCTCCTGTCTCGATCGAGGGATTCCGGAATTATCGTGACAACATATCGTATTTCGAACAGACCGGGATCTCGGCCAGCTGGGCAGTCAACCACACCGGCGAAGGAATACCTGCGCGGATCACAGCCAGCCGGGTGACCAGTGGTTATCTGGAGACCTTCGGACTCACACTGGCCGAGGGACGGTACTTCACACCTGATGAGGAGACACCAGGTAACAACCAGGTCGTGATCATCAGTGACGGATTCTGGAAACGCCGGCTGGGTGGAGTCCCTGATGTCATCAACAGGGAACTGCAACTCAACAGCGATACGTACACCATCGTTGGACTGATGCCAGCCGGATTCGAGGATATCATCCAACCGGAACGGGAAATATGGACTCCATTGGCCCTCACCGCCGAGCAGGTCGACAGCCAGGGATACCTGAGTGAATGGCTATACCAGATAGCACGGGTCGAAGAAGGAGTGTCGATCGAGACGGTTCATGAGGAACTGGTCGCCATGGCGGAGGGTCTCAAGGAAACGTTATCTGACAACTTCCCTGAAGACTGGACGCTGAAGGTCACTTCGCTTGACGAACGGGCCAAGCAGGAATACCGGACCTCTCTCTTCATTCTGGCCGGAGCGGTCGGCCTTATTCTACTCATCACCTGTGCCAACGTCGCCAACCTTCTGTTGGCACGAGCGATCGGTCGACGTAAGGAGATCGCCATCCGGGGAGCTCTCGGAGCCAGTCGGAGACAGATTCTTCAGCAATTGCTTACCGAGAGCGTCGTCCTGTCAGGCACCGGGGGTCTGCTGGGATTGATGCTGGCCGGGCTGGGGATACGCGCGGTGGTCGCGCTCGGTCCCCCCGGATTCGACAGCGCGGGGATCACTATCGATCTACCCGTACTGCTTTACACCCTGATGGTTTCACTTCTGGTCGGGGTCCTGTTCGGCCTGATCCCGGCCCTCCAGATTTCCAGAACTGATATTCAGAGCACCCTGCGAGTAAGCGGGAATCGTTCCCACACCGACCGTAGCGGCAGATCACTGAGAAAGGTGCTGGTGGCAGGAGAGTTCGCGATCTCCCTGGCCCTGCTGACCGGAGCGGGCCTGCTGATACAGACGATGGCCGGACTGCAGAAGGTCGATCCGGGATTCGAAAGCGAGAATATCCTCACTGCCAACATTTCCCTCCCCGAAGTGAAATATCCCGACAGTGGATCGCAACAGGCTTTCTACCATGAACTCCTCCCTCATCTCGAAGCTTTGCCTGGCGTGGAGGCCGCCAGCACCACCAACGTGCTCCCCTTCGGAGGAAGGTGGTCGACCGCCGGCTTCGGCATCGAAGGATACTTCCCCGAAGGAGATCAGCCGGTCTCCGGATTCGGGTTAATGAAGGAGATGATCGCCGAATCGATCGGTGACAGGAAGACCACCACGTTCATCCTGGTCATGTTCGCCGGTCTGGCGATCATGCTGGCCTCACTCGGTATCTATGGAGTGACGTCACAGATGGTCAATGAGCGTACTGCCGAACTCGGAGTACGGCTGGCCTTTGGCGCAACCGGCCTGCAACTCACTTCGATGGTTCTCAAGAATGGTCTTGTTCTGGCCACAGCAGGTATAGTGGTGGGCCTGCTCGGTTCTCTCGGTCTGTCTCGCCTGCTCATGAGCCAGCTCTATGGTGTAGCTTCCACCGATCCCGTCACCCTGGCGAGTGTCACGATCCTGTTATTCATGGTCGCGACGATCGCTACATTTCTGCCTGCTCTCAGAGCGGCCAGGCTCGATCCGTTGACATCAGGAGAGTAGAACTATGGAATCCCACCAGTCATCCCGGTACGGTTGTTTTCTATTATTAGTGTTCACATTTCTGATCGTTCCCCCCCTTCCTGTCTGCCTGGCACAGAATGCCCCCCATCCCACTGCATCTTCCGAGACCCTTGGAATTCAGTCCGCCACTCTGGATTCCCTTGCCGCAGAGCTGCAACGCTATGTAGACAGCGGCCAGATCGTTGGAGCTGAAGTGCTCGTTATCAGTAACCGGCACTCCATCTTCCACCACTCCTTTGGCTGGATGGATCGTGAAGAGAATATGCCCATGGAGTGCAACACGGTCTTCAATATCAGGTCGATGACAAAACCGTTGATCAGTGCCGGAATACAGATCCTTCTCGAGGAAGGAATGATCCGACTTTCCAACCGTGCGGCCGAGTACCTGCCCGGTTTCAGGGACGGCAATGCCGCGAACATCACCATCGAACAACTTCTGACCCACCGGAGCGGTTTACCCATGACCATCCTCACCGGCTTCGGTCAGTTTGACGATCTGCAGGAGATGGCGAATGCCATCGGAGAAGAAGGGCCCGAAAGCATACCAGGAAGCCGGTTCTGGTACAGTGACGCGGGTGTAGATGTTCTGGGTGCAATCATCGAAGTCGTCTCAGGAACTACCCTGGAAAAGTTTCTGGAGACGAGACTCTTTGCCCCCCTCGGAATGAGTGATACCGGATTTTTCTCCGAGAACTCGGAATCCCTGATTTCACAGGAACGGATCGCAAGCCTCTACGGAGGTAACCGAGGTACCATGCAGAAGTTCTGGCAATCGGGTGATAATCCTCTTTACCCCTTTCCATGGGGCTCACAGGGTGTGTACAGCACTCCTCAAGACTATGCCCGGTTCCTTGGGATGCTGCTGGATGAAGGGGATATAGCAGGTGAGCGATTGCTCTCTCCGAGCGCTGTTCGAAGAATGCTCACTCCCGTGTCACGAATGACCACTCCGGGTACTGAATCCAGCTATCCAACAGGATTCCCGGACCTCGACGTCTATCACGGCCAGATGACCCTGCTCTACCTCGATCGTGAGGGAGGGGATCATTCCATGCCGCAGGTGATCGGGTATGGTGGATCTGACGGGACCCTGGCCTGGGCCTGGCCGGACCTGGACCTGATGGTGCTGTTTTTCAGCCAGTCACGGGGGCAGACCGCCTACCTCGGACTGGAATCGGTGCTCCATGATCTGTTCGTCATGCCCACGGAAGCGTCTCCATCAGTTTCTGTTGCTGACAGATATCAATCATACATCGGGAGTTATAGAGCTGATTTCGGCGCCTTCGAAGAGGCTGAATTTACTGTACTGACCCGGGGAAGCAAACTTGCTGTGGATATTCCAGGTCAGATGACATTCGAACTGAAGGAACCGGATGAGGCAGGATGGTGGACTTTTACACTCACTGACCTGGTCGCTGTTTCTTTCGCATTCAGTCCATCTGGATCTGTGAAAGAGATGCTGCTCCGGCAGACGACACTGCTGCAGAAAGATGTCACTGTACCAGATACCGTGCCGACCGTACCCGACTCGCTGCAACCGCTGCTGGGTAGATATCCTCTCCCTGGCAACCAGGGGGTGATAGCGATCACGTATCAGGAGGGTTCCTTGATCCTGCAGGGCCTTTCCAGCAGTGACACCCTGCTGCTGGAATCAAATGAAGCCGGAGTCTGGGTGATGTCGACGATTGAAAACAAATCTCTCTCATTTGTATTCGATAGTGAAGGCCGCGTGACCAGTCTGGCTGTATGCGAGATAGTCCATCTGCCTCGCATCATTCCATTCTGAAAGAGATCCTGACTGCAGTTGCCCTCGGAGATAATACCGCTGACCAGACTGGACAGGTTGCGCGACCCTATTCCACCTGCAAAGCAGATCGCGGGTCTGTTCTCAACGCCCGGAGTGCTGGTATGAGGGTTGCCAGAAGAGCGGTCGTCCCTAAAACCAGATAAACAAGGATATACGCACCCGGCTCTATTGTTTCGGTTTCATACAACAGGTTTCCAAGTAGATGAGCCATTACCATGGCGCATCCGGTACCTGCAACGAGGCCGATGAACACCCTGACTATAGTCCGCTGCATGATCAGACGCAGGATCCTCGCAGTACCAGCTCCCAGTGCGATCCGGATGCCGATTTCGCGTACTCTCTGATTGACCTGAAAGACGATGAGGGCATAGAGCCCCATGGCCGCCATCACGAGGGCCAGTACAGCGAACACCGTGAAGAGCCTGAGCATGAAATTCGGAACTGCATACGCCCGGGCAAAATGCTGAGTGAGTGGTAGTATTTCGGGGATTACAAGATCCGGGTCCATTCGACGGAGGTGTTCACGAATCACAGGGATCATCCCTGTCTCATCATCAGCCACCCGAATGATGTATGTCATTGATGGCAATGGTTCAGAAGAGTAAGGAAGATACAGCATGGGCGGAGGATCGGCTGCGGGCTGTATATCACGTATATCACCGACAACACCGATTACGGTATACCGTGGGCCCTGTACATTTTGCCAGATCACCTCTTGCCCGAGAGGATCTGATTCCGGCCACAAGTGATCAGCCAGACTCTCGCTGACGATGATTGGAAGAGGAATACCATCCTCAATGGTAAGGCTCGCCGGAGAAGGAAAGGAATGACCTGCGAGAATTGGAATGTCCAGAGTTCTGAACAAGCCCGGAGTGATGGTCCGGTAGTCGCTGAGGATAAAATCATCAAGAGTCCGGGGATTTCGATCAGCCCGTGCAACACGGCTCAATGATCGACGTCCGCTGAACGGCGTTATCGATGTCGACCCGACGCTGATAACTCCAGGTAGAGCCCGTAGCCACTCTTCTGATGATTGAATATAGGCGTTCCGTTCTTCCCCTGTCGCCGCGCCAGACGCATGCAGAGGAACGGTTA
>JALGVQ010000008.1 GCA_025774615.1 bacterium | reverse complement strand
CAGTTCAACGGCCAGTCAGTGAGAGTCGGTGGGCAGATTACAGGAACCAGGTGGAACAACATCGCGGGAACGGAATGGGTATTAAGAGAAGCAAGCAGACTCGTGATCGTGATCAGGAGGGAAGTGAAGACCTCCACCAGATGGGAGATCACATGGTACAGACATGTCCGCATGCAGTCGATGGAGGAAGAACGATGAACCTCCGGGACGAAGGAGAAACCATGCGAAAACGGCCGTTTTCAGCCGTGTTGCTGTTGTCGCTTTGTCTGATCGCGTCAGCACCTGAATCAACCCATGCTCAGGCTGTCGATCTCAACCCATGCTCAGGCTGTCGATCTGACAACACAGATAATCCCTGAGCTGATCCTGGTGGATGAGTCGCTCCAGGAAGCACTTTTTGCGATCATCCGGGGTACGGGACTTAGCCATATCATCCCCAAGTACGGGACCGAGCAGGATTCTCTCCAGATCGGGCATCTCCACCTGCAGGAGATCTCGGTGGCAGATGCGCTTATGTTGATTCTGGAGCCGCTCGGGCTCACATACCACCAGGAGGAGAACTTCATACAGATACTGCCCAATCGCGAGGAGCGGATAATCAGGTTCAAATATCTGGCTTCCCGGTTTGCAGGTGGGGCGACAGGTGGCCAGAGTGGAGGTGGAGGGGCGACAGGTGGGGCGACAGGTGGCGCTACAGGTGGCGCGACCGGAGGTGCTGCGGGTGGAGCAACGGCTGGTGCCCAGCTGTTGGAAACAGAGTTGAAGGAACTCCTGAGTCCAGACGCGATACTGAAGATCGATTTTCAGAGCCAGACGATCTACGTACAGGACTTTGTACCGGAGGTTGAGCGTCTCGTCTGGTACATCGAGCAGATCGATGTGCGGCCACGGCAGGTTGAGATACAGGTTGCCCTGATGGAGGTGGTGCATAGTGAAGATGAGAGCGAGGGGATCGACTATCAGCTGGGAGTGTCTCCAGGTGTTGATGTTGAGAGTGCTTTACTGGAGCTTCCTGGTATCAGCCAGTCGGGATTCCGGGTTGGTGTTGCTGGATTTGCCGTAGGAGGGTTATTGGGTGGAAATCTGGATATGGATGTGGTGCTTAATGCGCTGGCGACCTATTCAGACGCCAATCTTCTGAGCAGGCCCACAACAGTAGTGCTTGATGGCAGACCTGCCACAACCAACCTCGCCGATCAGATTCCCTACACCGAGGCGATATTCGGACAGGGTTTCACGGGACTCCAAACGCGATTCATCGATGTCGGGATTGTCATGTCCGTGACACCGACGATCCTCGACTCCTCTTCCATCCAGCTCATGATAAACGCGGAGTTTTCCAACGCTACGACGTCCACAGCAAGCGGTATCCCGGTCATTGCCACACGTAACACCAATTCCCAGGTCATTGTGCAGGATGGAGATGTCATGGTGATCGGTGGACTGTTCAGGGAACAGGAAACGGTGACCAGAACCGGGATTCCTATCCTGAGCAAGATACCCATTCTCAAATATCTCTTTTCAAGCCAGACAATACGTAAGGAAAAGCGGGAACTGATCATTCTTGTATCACCGCGGATCCTGACTGTGGATCCACCTCCAGGGGTCATGCCGGGAGGTGGGCCATGAACCAGCTCAATAATGTCCCGACGGGAAACGGGTCGACGTCCGATCTCATGGCTCTCTCCGGAGTCGAACGACGCGTGAACAATTCCGGTGAGAACGCCTCGGGCAAAAAGACCTGGTTCAGGCTGGGACTTCAGGGCCGATTCACCTTCGTGATCCTCGGCGTGGTCATGCTCCTCATGGTTGTGGTCGCATGGTTTGAATTGAAGAGCGGCCCGCAGCTCATAATACTCGCCAGCGGTAAACAGATAGACCTGACGAACCTGGTGACGTTCAAGGAACAACTGTCCGGGGTGCTCTTCCTGCTCAGGACACCGGTGATCGCTCTGGTCGCGGCTGGATTGGTAATGCTCTTCTATACCTCACGCTCTGTCGTGGCCCCTCTCAAGTATGCAGGAGAAGTGGCTGATGCCATTGCCGGCGGAGATCTCACCCGGCGGATATCCTATCCCTCGAACGACGAGATCGGTGATCTCGTCAACTCTTTCAACACGATGACCGGTTCACTGGTCAGGAAGGTCGACCAGCTGGCCAGTCTGAACCAGGCGGGCCAGGCTTTCTCAGGGCACCTCTCTCTCGAAAAATTGGGAGGTTCGGTCGAAGAGAACGTGCGGCAGCATGTGAAACCGGCGATTGTCGGCCTCTATACCATCGACAGTGATGATCTCGAACCTGACATGAACACTGAGGATCTGAAGCGCGCGGGCGCTGAAGAAGGAGTCAGGGAGACTGTCAGAGAACTTCAGGATACGTGTGCCCGGAAAGTCCTTCAGAGTGAGAACCTCTGCCTGGTCTATGACGGTGAGACCGAAGTGCGCACCTTGAGTGTCTGGACCGGTGAACGGTCGATCAGAACGCTCGGTCTTCCCCTCTTCAGTGAGGGGCATGCCTTCGGATCACTGACCCTCACCGCAGAGCAGAGCGCTGAATCGTTCAGCGCGGACGATATCGATTTTCTGAAGACTCTGGCCAGCCATGTGTCGGTCGCGGCGAGGAACGCCCAGCTCTATCGCAGTCTCGAAGTTTCCTATCTCGACACGGTTTCTGCCCTTGCGGCCGCTGTGGACGCCAAGGACGCGTACACCCGAGGACACTCGGAACGAGTCATGCGGAACTCGGTACACCTTGCCCGCGCGGTCGGTCTGCCGACCGCGGAAGTGGAGATGATCAGGTATTCGGCCCTGCTGCACGATGTCGGCAAGATCGGCCTCCCGACGCACATCCTCTCCACCAAGGAGAAGCTCACCGAAGAGGAGTTCAATCTCGTCAAACAGCATCCCGGGATCGGTTACGAGATCGTCAAACCGATCAGTTTCCTGCGTTCGGCCCTCGACGGCATCCTTTATCACCATGAACGGTGGGACGGCAACGGGTATCCCGAGGGTCTCGCACAGGAGGAGATACCTTTCATGGCGCGTCTGCTGGCTCTCGGTGACACCTGGGACGCCATGGCTCACGACAGGTTCTACCGGCGTGCAAGGAGTATCTCCGAGATCATTCAGGAATTCCGTGACTGCACTGGAACACAGTTCGATCCGAGCCTGGTCCCGTTGGCGATCGACGTACTCCCGGCGGCAACTGCCCCGGATCGCTCACCGGAGCCTTCTGTAGAGGAATCGGTGGTATGACTGCTATCAAACGTGGCAAGGAGGATCCCCTCAGGGAACAGCCGATGCAGGAGCGTCGGCGCAAGCTCGGTGACATCCTGAAGGAGAGGGGACTGATCAACGACAGCCAGATCGAACAGGTCATCGAACAGCAGCGAAAAGAATACAAACGCTTCGGTGAGATCGTGCGTGATATGCGCTTTGTTCCCGAGACCGATCTGGTTCGAGTTCTGGCTGACCAGCTGAATGTGGAAGTGTTCGATCTGATCGATTACGAGCCCGAGGAGGAAGTTGCCAAGAAATTCCCGGAGGATGTTGCCCGGAGGGTACGGGCCGTTCCGATAAGGATCACCGAGGATGGAGAGGTGCTGCAGGTTGCGGTTCTCGATCCGCTCGATATAGCCAAACTGGACGATCTGAAGCGACTCGCCGGGATGGAGATCGAGCCGGTTATCGGCACACGCAATGACATTGAGCGCGCGATCGAACGCCTCTACGGACTGAGCGCGTTCTTCCGCGAATTCGGCGAGCTGAGTGATGAGGAATCGATCGAATTTGTGAAGGTAGAGGACCAGGAGTTCGAAGACGACTACAACATCCAGGAGATGGCCGAAAGCGCCGAGGAAGCTCCTGTTGTCAAGCTCGTGAACCTCGTAATCGGGAAAGCTTTACGTGATAACGCTTCAGACATCCATATCGAACCGGCACAGCACCACCTCCGTATCCGGTACCGGATCCACGGTGTCCTCATGGAGGAGAGTATGGCTCCGCCCAAGCGGCTCCAGTCGGCGGTAGTGACGAGGGTCAAGATCCTTGCGGCCATGGATATCGCCGAGAAGCGGATACCACAGGACGGCCGGTTCCATGTCCGTCTCCATGGAATGGAGGTGGACATCAGGGTAAGCACACTCCCCACCTACTATGGCGAGAAGATCGTGATGCGGCTGCTTGAGACGAACAAGGATCAGCTTCGTCTCGACAGGATCGGTTTTCCCGAGGCCCAGCTGAAGGAATTCCGCCATCTCATCAGCCAGCCGAACGGCGTTCTCCTGGTGACCGGACCGACTGGATCAGGGAAGACGACCACGCTCTATTCCGCGCTCTCCGAGATCAACAGCCCTGACAAGAACATCGTTACTGTCGAGGATCCGATCGAGTACCAGCTTGAGATGATCAATCAGGTCCAGACCAACCCGAAGGCCGGCCTGACATTTGCCGCGAGTCTCCGATCGATATTACGACAGGACCCCGATGTGATCATGGTCGGTGAGATCCGTGATGCCGAGACAGCCCAGATCGCCGTTCAGGCATCTCTGACCGGTCACCTGGTATTCTCGACCCTCCACACCAATGACGCCGTTGGGGCAGTCGTTCGTATGGTGGATATGGGGATACCTCCCTATCTCATCGCCAATACCGTGACCGGTGTGCTCGCCCAGCGTCTGGTGAGGACGATCTGTACCCACTGTCGAACCGAATATGAACCTGACCCGGAGATCCTCGTCCAGTTCGCTGATGCCGCTACATTCGACGGCTTCACCTTCACGCACGGCAAGGGATGCAGTGAATGTCTGAATACCGGGTACGCCGGCCGGATCGGTATCTATGAACTGCTCAATATCACGCGCGAGATACGTGACCAGATCAACATCAGCGCTGATAGCGCGATCATCACCGATATCGCCCGATCCCAGGGACTGAAACTGTTGCGTGATGATGGTCTCGACAAAGTAATGGACGGGTTCACCACGATCGAGGAAGTGCTCCGTGTGACTCAGGATATTGAGGAGAACGAAACCAGAGTCGAGGAGAACGTGATCTCTTCGGCCGATGCGCCGGGAGGTTCGTGATGGCTGGATCGTCCAGGAAACCAAGGAGATCGGGTGTTCGTCTCAGGCTGGTGGTGAGTCTGCCGATACTGATTTTCCTCGTCGCCATATCGGTGACGATATTCGTGTCCAGATATGCCACCAGAGTTCTGCAGGATCGGGCGCTCAACTATCACATCGAACTGGCCAGAAATATCATCTTCGCTGCTGAGAGACAGATAGAGGAGACTGGTGTGAGTCTGCTGGCAGCACTCGGCGACCAGGTCGGTTACCACGAGCAGAAAAGACTCGAGGAAGGTGTCCGGTTCGTACTCTTCAGAACCCCTCCAGCGGCACCATTCCTTCCGTATGATCCCACCGGCGAGATCACGCAGAGAGACCAGACACAGCTGCTGAACCTGACGAGTGATCTTGCCACACCCCAGGTTCTGGATATCGGACTCCAGACCCAGCGCCATCTGGCCACCGCGCATCGGGCGATCGAGAACGGCTACTATCTCATTGCGCTCGAGCCATACCGCAATATCCAGGATATCAGCAGGTGGATCATTACTATATCGATCATCATCACCCTGATAACTGCCACTGCTCTGCTCACCATCGCATGGATCATGACCGCTCCACTCCATCGACTCGCGAAGAAAACCCGTGAACTGGCGCAAAACGAACTTCTTGATCAGAAAGCAGTGGATGAGATCATCGAATTGTCGAAGGAGCCGGAGGAGGTAGCCTCGCTTGCACTGGCACTCGAACAGTCGCTGAATGCACTGGTCGATCTGAAACGATCGATACACGGGATCGTCGAGTCGATGGAGGGAGGTGTTCTGGCGCTCGATTCTGACGGGTGTATCCAGCATGTGAACTCGGCGGCGCGGCAGATCATGGGTCTGGAGGGCACACTCATCGGGAAGCAGGTCGGACAGATCATCCCCTCACCGGATGAGAACCAGGCGTTCATATCGATTCTGGATGAACTGCTGGTCGAGCAGATCACCTTCGGCAGGACCCGCGAGATCGAGTTGCGGAACGGACGCGGTGAAACCATTCAGCTGGGTGTGGCTACCAGCCTCGTGCCCGATCAGGACGGCGGGATACTGAACGCTGTTGTGGTCATGATCAACCTCACCGAAATGATCGATCTGAAGGACCGGCTGCGACGAGCTGACAGGATGAGTTCACTCGGCAGCATGGCCACCAAGGTAGCTCACGAGATCCGGAACCCGCTCGGATCGGTAAAGGGGTTAGGGCAACTCGCCCTTGAATCACTGGAAGAGGGGAGTGAACCGTACCAGTATCTCGAGCGGATAGTCCAGGAGGTGGACAGACTCAGCAATATCGTGGGGGAACTTCTCGAATACTCACAGCGACGTCCCCTGACACTGGAATCAGCCGATGTCAACGAGATCGTGAAGGAAGGTCTTGAGATGGCCCGCTTCCGTATCGGTGAGCGGGGGCCGACGTTCCTTCAGGAACTCGATCTGACACTTCAGCCGTTGCGCATGGATCGGAATCGCCTGCTGCAGGCCTTTCTCAATATCGTCGTGAACGCTCTCCAGGCAGCCGGGACGGATGGAGCGGTGACCGTCGCCACGTTCAGGGAAAAGCGCTCAGGCAGTGATCGGGTGGTGATCGAGGTTTCTGATAACGGTCCCGGCATCCCCCCCGATGTTCTGGAACACATCTTCGATCCCTTCTATACCACGAAGGAGAATGGTTCAGGTCTCGGCCTGAGTATCTCTCATACCATCGTGCGGGAGCATCAGGGGCGGCTTGAGGTGGAGAGCAAGCTGGGGCAGGGCGCCACGTTCAGAATCGTGCTTCAGGAATATCGTATTGACGAGGCGGTCATCCAATGACCCGGGTTCTCGTCCTGGATGATGAGGAGAACATCCGATTCTTCTTCACCGAGGCCCTGAAGAAGGAAGGGTACGATGTGCGGACCGTCGGGAAGGGAGAACGCGCGCTCGAACTCTTTGGTGAAGAGGATTTCGATGTCGCAGTAGTGGATCTGAAGCTCCCGGATGCTGATGGCATGGAGATCATGAAGACATTCCGCGCGCAGAAACCGGCAGTGCCGGTGATTATCATCACCGCTCACGGGAACAAGCAGATCGCTCACCAGGCGCTGAGTGAAGGTGCCTACGACTACTTCAGCAAGCCCTTCGAACTCGAGGATATGAGGGTGGTGATCCGGCGGGCGGCTGAGAACGCCCGGCTGGTCAGGGAAGTCGAGGATCTCCGCCAGCAGATGGAGGAGAGCAGGAAGGCCGATGCTCCCCGCCTGATCGGTGATAGCGCGCTGATGGAGGTGGTGAGGGATACGATCGCGACCGTGGCCGAATCTGATGTGACCTGCCTGATCCTGGGAGAGTCGGGAACCGGGAAGGAACTGGTGGCGGAGCTGATCCATCTGCAGAGCAACCGGGCGAGTGGCCCATTCATTACACTCAATTGCGCTGCCATCCCCGATACACTTATCGAGACCGAGATGTTCGGCTATGAGAAGGGAGCCTTCACAGGGGCGGCACAACGGACCAATGGTAAATTCGAGCAGGCGGATGGCGGGACCCTCTTCCTCGACGAGATCGGGGACATGACCCCCATGGTGCAGACCAAACTTCTGCGGGTCATTGAAACCGGCGACTTCCACAGGGTCGGTGGTGCGAGCAGTGTCCGGGTGAACGTCCGACTGCTGGCAGCGACCAACAAGAACCTCAAGGATGCGATCGAAGAGGGGAGCTTCCGTGAGGACCTCTTTTACCGAATCAATGTCGTGAGCATGCCTTTGCCTCCACTGAGGAAGCGCCCGGAGGACATCCCGATCCTTGTGAACTCGTTCCTGGCGCAATTCAACGAAAAATACAACAAATCGATAACCGGCGTTGATGAAGAGGTGATGGCACGGTTCCTGGAGTACCCATGGCCCGGAAACGTGAGGGAACTGCAGAATGTGCTTCAGCGGGCGGTAGTCCTCGAGCGGCACGAAACCGTTACATTCACTTCGGTTCCGGAGATGATCGGCGGTACACCATCCACAGCGACACTCTCTCTGGATGAGCTGGCCGGTCAGTCTCTGCCTGATGCTCTCAAGCAGGTGCGTACCCGATTCGAGCGAGTGCTCATCGAAGAAGCGCTGGAACGGTCGGGAGGCAACAAGAGTGAGGCGGCGCGGATGCTCAAGATCAGTCGCGTCAACCTCCACCAGAAGATCAACGAGTACGAGATCGAGAACGGAAACACGTCGCGGGAGTGATAAATCATTTTTACAGTCAGTGACCGACTGTTAATGAATATTAACAGGATGCAGTTCGATCTGGTAACATGGTTACAGGACAGCAAGAAGAGCATTCCGCGTAACTATCTTGTAGACTGGATGTTACAAGGAATTGCCGTAAATGAATGGAACATTGGCATGAAGTTTGCATTCTTTCAGGGAGCGCCTGTAGATGGCCCGGTTCTATGAATATAAAGTGATCTCCGCCGACGGGAGTATCGTTACCGGGGAATCACAGGCAGATAGCGTGAAGGTAGTGTACGATCAGCTCGTCTCACGCGGTTACTCGGTTGTCAGTGTTGAGCCGAAGAGAAAATCGGGATTCACGATCGATCTCAGCTCTCTCGACAGGCTCTTTCAGAAACCGATCAAAGATGACGATCTCGCGACCTTCACCACGCTCTTTGGCACAATGCTCAAGGCCGGCGTCCCGCTTACCGAAGGATTGGACGTCATCATCGCCCAGACCGAAAACGATCGGTTTCAACTGATCCTGGGTGAGGTGAAACGATCGATCCAGGGTGGTGAGATGCTGAGTGAAGCGTTCGGACGGCATCCGAAAGTATTCGGGCCTCTCTTTCTCTCACTGGTTCAGGTCGGCGAGATCGGAGGGGGGCTGCCGGAGAATCTGCTCTATCTGGCCGGGATCCTGGAGTCACAGAAGGAACTCACCCAGAAGATCAAGAACGCGATGGTGTATCCCGCGATCATGGCATTGGTCGCGGTCGTCATCGTGACCTTTCTTCTGACCTTCATCATCCCCTCCTTCGTTGAGATCTTCGAAGACGCGGGAGTCGAACTGCCGGGACTCACACTGGCTCTTCTGGCAGCGAGCAATTTCATGGCGGGAAACTGGTATTTCGTTTTCCCGGGTCTGATCCTCTTCATCGTGGGGATCAAGGTTCTCATCAGTACCGACAAGGGGGAGTACTACTGGCATGTGCTGCAGTTGAGACTGCCGCTGGTCGGAGATCTGGTCCGAAAGCTGAACATCGCCCGGTTCTCCAGGACCTATGGGTCACTCCTCTCAAGGGGAGTACCGCTGGTCGAGACACTCGATGTCGTGGCGACCGTGGTGAGCAACCGGATCATCCGTGAGGTGATCCAGAAGGTTCAGCGGCAGATCAAGCAGGGACGTTCATTCTCGGAGCCGCTGGCTGAGAGCAAAGAGATACCACCCATGGTTGTACAGATGTTCTCCGTGGGTGAAGAGAGTGGTTCACTCGATGAGATGGCCCTGGAAGTGGCCGAATTCTACGACAAAGAGGTCTCTCACGAAGTGACCCGACTGACGACCGTGCTCGAACCGATAATGATCATTGCCGTGGGACTGATCGTCAGCGGGATGATCATGGCATGCCTCCTGCCGATGTTCGACATGATGTCGGTAGCACGAGGATAAGAAACGGGTAAGAAACGAAAGAAACAAAGGTCAGAAACAAAGGGACGACAAGAATCCGCAGAAACGAGGTCTGGGATCGGATCGCCCGACCGTGAAAGAGGAGATTAATATGTTTCGCACGTTGAAGGAAAAGAGAGAAAAGGGATTCACGCTTATAGAGCTGCTGATCGTAATGGCGCTCCTGGGTGTGCTGGTGGCGGTGATGCTGCCGAAGTACCAGGATCTCACACCTGAGGCAAAGCTGGTTGCATCCAAGCAGAATCTGCAGACGATCAGAAGCGCGATCCTGATCTACGCGGCCAAGAACCAGACCACGGGAGGTATGCCGGACAGTCTGGGTGATCTGAGAGATTACTTTAATCGCAAGAGGATACCCGTCGAGAAGATTTCCAATCTGAATACAGCGATTGAGGATGCACAGGTAGACGATGACAATGTCACCTCAACAAATGCCGGTGGATGGATCTATAATCCAACTACTGGTACGGTCGTCGTGAATGTGACCACCATCACAGACTTTATAAGCAGCTACACTGGAACGGAAAATCCATTCGTTGACTGGTAGCCGGTCAGGCTGGATCCGGCCTGCGGATAGCTGTCGTCATGTGGTAGTCATGTGGTAACCATGATCCGCGCTTCGCGCGGGGACGGGTGAAAAAAGAAAGCCCCGGTTGAGACATCAACCGGGGCTTTATTCGTTGTATTCCAAAGGTGCGTCTGTGTCTGTCAACAGCTGTCGACCGGCCGTCGGATTACTGCTCGTCTCTTCTCCCGGGCCAGTACTCGAATCGGGGAGCGTCGATGAAGTGGGTCTGTACGAAACCGGGGGCGTAATCCCACTGGCTCGCCCGACCGGGGTAGATCGCGTTGCGATAGAAGTTCACCTTGTATTTGTGGACGGTGAAGTCGACCTGGTAGCGCGAGTAGTTCCACTCCTCGACGTTGAACTGGACCATGAAGACATCATCAGGCTGTCCGTACTTCACGTAGAGCTCACCGCGGGCGTCCCAGGGAGCGTACACATTGTCCTTCGTCAGCCAGTCGCTGGCTCCGAAGCGGCTTCTGGCCGCCCTGTACGGCTCACTGTAGTACTCGGCCGCGTACTCGATCCGTCTCCGGAACTCGATCTCCAGCTCGTTCTGCGGAGTGGCCGGTTCGGTGTCACGGGTGGCGAAGAACTCATCATAGATGCGCTGTTTCTGCCGGGATGAAGCCTGCAGGTAGCCGACGAACGTATCGAGCGGCATGACGAGGTAGAGTCCCTGCGTGAGGAGTTCCTCATCGGTCCAGGTCTCCCCCTGCCGCCTGATCTGGTCCATCAGGGATTGGCGATCGGTGGTGAGCAGCTCCGCGTCCCGTGCCCGTTCTGCCTCCTGGGCGATGAACGACTGCTCCAGGGTTCTGGCGCGTCCTGAGAGGGGAGTGCCGGTCATGATCGTGACGGCCTCTTTCACCAGTTCCCCTGCTATTCCGGTCTCGAAATCGGATATCCGTTCCAGCGCGACGATCTTCTGATCGGCAGTTCCCTCCCTGAGGATCTCGAGAATCCCGTCGACGGCCCGTTCATCTCCCAGCCTGGCGAGGCTGAGTGCCGCCTCACGTTTCAGAGCCAGGTCCGGGTTCCCGATCTGTCGCGCGAGAAATTCCTGATAGAAGGAGTCGGATTTGCCCAGCATGCCGGCCAGGGTTATCTGGTGGGAGATCGCTTTCTGTACGATCGGATCCTCGGGAAATCTGCCTCTGAGTTCGGCAAAGGCCTGGAACGCTTCGACATCCCGATCGGGAATGTTCTCGAGGCAGAGGCCGACGTAGAAGGCCGCCTCGGCGGCTCTGGGAGAGTCACTTCCAGCAACCTGCTGAAAGAGCGTCAGGGCCTGCGCCCATTCACCCTGGAGGTTCAGGCTGATGGCCCGCTGGTAGACTTCCTGCTCCTGGGATGCCCTCTCTTCCTGTTGTGACAGCGCACTGCCCGGTGTAGCCGTCGTGGTGACGGCTCCAACCAGCAGCGCCAGGAGGATCAGCATCCTCTTCGGCAGGTGTCCGATTTTCCCGATATGCTCATACTGCATCTGTTTCACCTTACTCCTCTAAACCGACTTTAAGACGTTGGAGCGTGCTGAGTAAACCCTGCTCTTCGATGATTCCGGCGATGAACCTGGCATTTTCCAGGTCCCGTTCTGAGGAGATCTTTTCGATCTCGGTCAGGACCGATTCGATCTGGCCGAAGAGATTCACCATCCGGGTGTCCCCCGTTGCCTTCGAATCGGTCTTCAGGTTGGCGGTGGCCGCCAGCAGGTCACGGGTTGTCTCGGCAGGCAGAGTGGCGATGACACCCTCCGAGGTACCGGAGACAAAGTGGGTCACCGTCGCTTCGACCCTTGCCAGGTATGCGATCAGCAGGGTTCTCTCAAGCTTGGAGATCTGTTCCTCGAGTTCTTCAGTCGAGGTACTGCGCAGGGATGCCTGCATGACTGCGGGAACCGATCCCGCCGGTCCTGGTGTAACTATCCTCCCTGCTTCCGTGATTGACGGAGGTTCGACATCGATACCTCTCTGCGATGACGCGCCCCATATGCCATATCCGACGAATACTCCCAGAAGAAGTACCGCGGCGGTTTTCAGCAGGGGGCCAGGGTAGGCGAGCCATGTGGGCATTTTGACGAACGGTGTGATTCTCTCACGTTCAGAGAGGACCTCTCCAACTTCACGATCGATCTCCCCGGGGAGCTCGGCAAGGCGGGTCTCGAGTTCGGCGAGTACTTCGGCGGGCGGTTCGATCCGCGCGGCGTCAGCAAGAATGTCGAGGCCCTTCACCCATTCGAAGTAGCTCCGGCATTGGTCGCACCCGGAAAGGTGAGCGGCCACACGTTCAGCTTCAGCGCGGGAGAGCTCCCCCTTCAGATACTCATCCATGTAGATCTCGACGTGCTTCATTCTCTACCTTGCGGTTCTACCCGCTCTCTTCCTTTGTGATGCCCAGTCCAAATTTCTCCGCCAGGTCACTCAGTTCGTCCTGCAGCTTGTGTGTTGCCCGGAACAGGTGCTGCCTCACGGTGCTCTCCTTGCATCCCATGATGGCCGCGATCTCGTCGATCGGCATCTCCTGGTAGTACCGGAGGATGAATGCCTGCTTCTGATGACCAGAGAGCACGACGAGGCTCTCGTCGATCCGGCCGCGGATGCTGGTCCGTTCTATCTCCAGCCCCGGTGCCGAGTCGGTCGAGCCTGTTTCCTGTTCTGTCAGGTACTGATCCCTGTAATCGCCGTCCTTGTCAGACAGTTTTCCGCGGCTCTTTGCCTTGCGGATATGATCGATGGCAAGGTTTACGGTGATCCGGTAGATCCAGGAAAAGACACTCGCGCGGGCCTGGAATTCACTTCCCTTCTTCCAGACACGGATGAACACTTCCTGAGCCACGTCCTGAGCGGCATCGTAATCCTTGACATAATCGTAGGCGATCGACAGAACGCGTTTGCCATACTCCTGCACCAGCTCCTCGTAGGATGCCGGCAGGGCGGCGTGCTCATGCTCGGGCGTCGTGGTCACGAACGCGATCTGTTTCGCTTCACAGGAATGACGGATGCCCTCCGTTATCTGTCTACAACCACGCTACATCAATCGAGGCACCCCGAATCAATCGAGGATCTTTGATGCCTCCAGAACGGCATTGAGTGTTTCGAGGAACCGGTCCGCCTTGACGAATCCGACGACCTTCAGGTCACTCAGTAATTCACCCGATGGCGTGATGAATGTCACGCTCGGCAGACCGTATATTTCATACCGCGGATAGTACTCCTGGTTCTTCGGATCGTTGTTGTTGGTCAGGTCCACGCGAACCAGGATGAATCCCTTCAACACCTCCACTACGGCCGGATCGCTGAAGGTAAAGTGGTCGAGCTCCTTGCACGCCACACACCAGTCGGCGGTGAAGTCGATCATTACCGGCTTACCTTCGATCTCGCTCAGGATCAGGGCTGCTTCGATATCATCACCCCATTCGATCCCCGCCTCGGCTGAAGTCAGGCCTCTGCCCGCTTCTTCACCACCGGCACCGCCTGACATCCCGACACTGTTCATCGCGGGAAGGAACGTGCCATTGGTCATCAGTGCTCCCACGAACAGGTAGAGTCCGGAAGCAACCAGCAGGATACCCACCGCTTTTCGTACCTTCGCGAACCAGCCCGCATTCTCTTCCGTCAACTGCAGGAACGCTCCCGTAAAGGTGCCCCCGATGACCAGCGTGCTGCCAAGGGCCAGGGCGAAGGTGAACGGCTCAAGCAGAATCGAGAGATAGTAGAAGGAGACGACCATCATCAGCACACCCAGGAAGTTCTCCACCGCGGTCATCCAGGTGCCCGACGGCATCTTCTTTATCTCACCCGAGAAGGTACCGACCACAAGGAAGAGCAGACCCATCCCCATCGAGAACGTGAAGAGGAGAGTGAACCCGAACATCGCGCTGCCGGTCTGGGCGATGAAGGCGAGGATGCCTACGATGATGGGACCCACGCAGGGGCTTGCCACGAGTCCGGCGATTATTCCCATGATGAACACACCGAACCATCCCCGGCCCTGTTTCGACATAAGCCGGTTCCGGATACCCGCCGGGAGCTGCAACTCATAGGCGCCGAAGAGGCCGAAGGCCAGCAGGGTGAACAGCGCTATGGCCAGGGCGAGGAAGAGCTTGCTCTGGAAAAGGCTGCCGAAGAGCGCTCCGGTAGAGGCTGCGACCACCCCGAGGGTCGAATACATCAGCGCGATCCCCATCACATAGACCAGGCTGAGACTGAATCCCTTCGCGCGGCTCGACGCTGCGCGGGCACCGATCACCGTGATGGTCAGCGGGATGATGGGCAGTACGCAGGGAGTGAGACTCGCCAGGATCCCTCCGAGGAACGCGGCCAGGTACATCCAGATGAGGCCCTTCTCCCTCGCCAGATCGAAGTCAACGAGTCCACCCTCAGTCGGTGCAGCAGTCTCGGCCTGTTCCGGGCCTGCCTGGAATGTGGCAACATCCGTTGCCGGTGAGGCCAGTGCCTCCCCGATGGTCGGGATGACGCCGGTGAGATGGATTGCAGCGATGGCGAGAACTGCCAGGGATACCTTGAGCCCGGCGGTTCTGAGATTCCTGCGTCTGACAGATAAGTACAAAGCTCTTCCTCCGGAGTGTCACGGTTAATTGTCGCTTGAGTATTACCTGTTCCTGCGACGGCTGGACATACCTGGTGTCATGTCACCGTGCAACATATTGTGCCAACAGACCGGCGTCAAAACGGTTGTCCCCGGCTCTGTTGATCCGACATGCGATAATAGGAGTGACAGCGGGCAGGGTCATAGTCATATTCGGGTGAGTAACGATTCGATTTGGGGATATAGCTCAATTTGGGAGAGCGCCGGCTTCGCATGCCGGAGGTTACGGGTTCGAGCCCCGTTATCTCCACCATTACATGATCCCCGTCCGGAGAACCGGGCGGGGATTGTTTAATTCCAGAGGGATAGTTTACCTGCCGCCCTGCCTGACGCTGTCGAGCCAGTTCCTGATATTGGTGTTCATCACGGCATTGAGGGCATAGGTGCCTGCTATGGAGTCGGCCGCGACCCAGATGACCATATTGCTGTCGTTGTAGAAATAGTGCCGCTGTCCTTTGCCGACGACCTGGGTGATCGTTCGCCCGGACCGTTGGAACTGCGACTGCGCCCGCCAGCCAGATTCGGGATTCAAATCGGGGTCGGTCGCTTCGAGAAGCAGTGAAAACGCTTCAGCTGCCAGTTCCTGCAGGAGTGATATGCCGACCCAGATTTCGACAGGGCGCGAGAGGAAGAGGTAATTGACGACGACACCATCATCGAACTGGAGCTGATCACCGACTCCCCTGAACTGCCTCTGGATGTGTCCTACCGCGAATGTGTCCTCCATCGCGAAGAGGTAGTCGGCTTCATCAAGGGTCGTGATCGCCGCCAGGCGTTCTTCATCAGATTCGCCGCCGCCCCCCGGGTTGATCAGGATAAGCCCGATAAAGAAGGCGCCGATGACTATGATGGTGAGGATGAGCCGGAGGCGGGCTTTTGCCTGTTTGGCAGCCTTCTCTTCAGGATCGATGGCATCGGGTCGACGGTATTTCCGATATCCATCACCGATTATTTCAAGCCCCTCATCCCCGCCGTCGAGATCGTATCCGCCAACATCCTTCCACTCATTCTGTGCCACTGAAGTCTCCTCCTCGATCGATATGTTCTGTCAGGGGCCTGATCTCCCCGGGGAAACGGGGCTGAACCCGTCACGAGGTCCTTCGCAGGAGGGGCAGATGAAGTCATCAGGCAGGTCATCGAACGCTGTTCCCGCACTGATCCCCTGCTGAGCGGCCCCCTCCCGGGGATCGTAACAGAAGCTGCAATAGAGACATTCGTACATAATCGCAAAAGACTAGATCAGGAGGGGTACGGAAGGAAGGATAATCGGCTTGAGGGGGAGTGCTCGCTAACGTAATCTGCACACCATAGTTCCAGATGATCGATCGGAGAGCGGTGATGTCACATACCGGTGACGCCAAAGGCAGTCTGACAAAGATCTACACCGCGCGAAATACGCTTGAATCATCGCTCATCCGAAAAGTTCTATCAGAGGAGGGGATTCGCGTGTTGATTCCGGCCGAGGAATTTAATGAGGTGGTCGGATCAGGGATCGAACCGGAAGCGATTTTCGTTCCGGAAGCCGATCGGGACCGGGCAATTCAGCTCCTTCAGAAGGTCTGGGATTTTCTGGACCCTCCCGGGGATGATGCGGACGGGCAGGATGGCAGTTCGATATGATGGAGATGACCGAAAAAACCAACAAGGATCTGAGGCAGCTCAACCTCATCGCTTACCTGTTGAACCATCGCTTTCCCGTGACGTGGGATGAGATCCGGCAGAAGGTGCCCGGATATCAGCCGGTCGGGGGAGTAGATGAGAAGTCGATCCTGCGCAAGTTCGAACGGGACAAGGAGGAACTGCGCGACCAGGGAGTGCCGATCGACACCGTTCCCATCGACAGTGAGGTCCTGATGGGGTATCGGCTCGACCGCTCCCGGTTCTACCTGCCGAGGTTCTCCTTCACCGATGAGGAGATCTGGGCCCTTGTGGTCGCGGTCAGGCGTCTGGCTGAGATGAAGGGCTTCAGCATGGCCCGCGAGGCGAAATCGGTTCTGCGGAAACTGGTCTTCGACTCACCCTGCGGCGAGGAGGCGGACGGTTCGCTGGCATTCTTCTACTCGGGGCACTACTCCTCTCCCGAACTGGAGACGGTAGCGGATGCCCTCATGTTCAAAAAACGCCTCAAGATGACCTACTACAGCCTGCACAGCGATTCGGTGAGCGACCGGGAAGTCCACCCGTATGCTCTTGTTCAGCGGCGGGGCCGCTGGTACATGGTGGCATGGTGCTGTCTCCGCAAAGAATTGCGGCAATTCCGTCTTGAACGGATCAAGTCACTCCAGATGAACCGGAACGATCTGGATACGCCCGACTACACGATCCCGAACGACTTCTCCCTGAAGGATTACATGGGGCAGGAGACATGGGATTACTCGAATGCGCGGCCCACGAACGTCGAAGTGAAGATGCCGGGTGCGCAGTACCAGCAGGCAAGAGCGCGATGGTCGGATCGTGACGATGTGACCTTCCCGTCGAAGCGCCGGAATGTCGTGATCATGAAGGTGCGGGATGACGCCGCGTTCTGCCGGTGGGTCCTTTCACAGCAGGGGGACGTCGAGATCCTGTCGCCCCGCAGACTCCGCAGGGAGATGCGTGCCCTTATCAACAGGGTGATCGATCGTCATGCCCCCAGAGAGGAGGTGACCAGCTGATGTCGAGTGCCGACCGTCTGAACCGCATCCTGGGCATGATACCCTACCTGCTGCAGCACCAGGATGTGTCTCTGGTGGAACTCTCGGAAGAATTTCAGATCCGTCCGGCGGAACTTCTGCGCGATCTGCAGGCTCTTTCGAACTGCAGTTACGGGCCCTTCGGGTCGGCTGAAGTCATGGATGCCTATATCGAAGAGGACAGAGTCCATATCTGGGCGGGAGAACACTTCAAACGTCCGCTCTCCTTCACCCCCGGTGAACTGATGGCCCTCCGGACAGCGGTCTCACTGATGCTCGAACACACCGACGCAAAGGAAACGAAAGCGTTGGCACGTGCCCACAGGACCATTACCGGTGTCCAGGATGGCAAGGACATGTGGGCGGATGCCTTCAAGGGGAAGATCGGCGTCGATTCGTCGCCGGCGCTGTCGGCAGAGATATTCAGCACCTTCGAACGGGGTGTGCACGAAACCAGAAAAGTGCATATCCGCTATTTCACCGAACAGAGGAAAGCGATCTCCGAACGGATGATCGCTCCATACAAGATGGTGAATAGTGACGGGCAATGGTATGTGGTGGGATTTTGTGAACGTGCCGACGGTATTCGCACCTTCCGGGTCGATCACGTACGATCGGCGGAACTGGGTGGTGAGCATTTCGAGGTACCCGACGATTTCCGGCTCGAGGATCATTTCGTACATGGAGTCTATGTCGAGACAGAGTCGGAAGAAAAAATCGTTATCCGCTATCTTCCACCCGCTGCCCGGCTGGTCGTTGAAGAAGAGGGCAGGGGGCGTGTGGGGAAGGATGGATCGGTCATACTCTCCTACCATACTTCCAGTCCACGGTGGCTTCTGCAGCGTGTGCTGTCATATGGGGAAGCCGCCGAGATCATCGAACCGCTTCAGTTCCGGCACTCACTCGTCGAACTGCTGGCCGGGATGGCGGAATCGTACAAAGAATAACGACCGGAGGAACCAACCCGGTTGCCGGATGTATCAGAGAGCAGGAGGAAATATAAGGGGGGGATGTAAACAGGGTTTCTGCAGACTGCGTCAGTGAGGAGAAGACGACCCCCGGTGAGAATTAAAATTACTCACCGCTCGCGATCTCTCCTTCACTCCCTGACCGCGGGATCAGTCTTCGTTATGAGAACGACGCCGGTCTGCATAACGCGGGCCGGCGTTGTTGTATGAAGGTACCTTGTTCCTTCCCGATACCACATCTACAATCACAGGTCGATGAATCGCCGAATACGAATAAGCGGATCTGCCCTGCTCCTGCTGGTCGCGCTCGCGCAACCAGCATGGTCACAGAATCCAGTTATGGCCCCATCCGAGGGCGCGATACTGCCGATGCAGGCTGGACCGATCGATATCATCTATGATGTAGATCTCACTCAGAGCGACTCTCATCTGATGGAAGTGACCGTGAGGTTGACCGGTCTGAATCGTCGTGACGTTCGACTCGTGATGCCCTCCTGGACCATGCGCCACCGGGTTCGCCACTTCGGCCGATATATCATGCAGATCTCGGCCGAAAGTGATGAGGGTGAAGTCCTCGATGTGAGCCAGCCGGCGCTGGGTGAGTGGCTGATCTCAACACAGGATGTGGCAGAGGCGTTCATCCGCTACACCGTTTATGCAAATGAACCCACACCGTATGCAGCTCAGCTTGATGGCTCCCACGCCTTCATCAATCCGGCTGCGGTACTCATGTACCTGCCCGATCTGATGGATATGCCGGTCACGGTTGGTCTGGAGATGCCGCCCGGTTGGAGCGTAACCTCTTCGCTTGAGCCAACCTTCGATCCGGCGGTATTCCGCGCCGATTCCTGGATACAGCTGGTCCAGTCCCCCATCCTCGCCTCCCACTTCCAGGAACTGTTCTTCACGGCCGATGAGATGAATGTCAGAGTCGTCCTCGATGGGGCGCTTCCCGGATTCAACGTACGTGGATATCAGCAGGGACTGGAACGGCTCGTTAAAAAGTGTATCGAATTGTTCGGTATCCGCCCCAGCGATTCCTACCTCTTTACGGTTCACTTCAGCGAAGCCATTGTGAACGAGGCGGTCGGATATCCATCTTCGGCTGCCATTCACTGGGGACTGCACTCCCGTGATACAGGCGTGGAATCGATCCTGCAGGCTTCAATAGAAGCCTTCCTGCACTCCTGGCTGGGCGGCATGATCAAGCCGGATCTGGATGGGGAGATCGACTTCACCACGCCGCCTGTTGACGAGAGCCTCTGGTTCCTTGACGGCGCGGCCGCGTACTACGCCGAACTGCTTATGATCCGTACGGGACTCAAGCCCTCCGGGGATTTCCTCGCGCGGATCGCCTCCGAGATCACTCAACTGCAGAACACTCCGGCCCGGACTTCTCAGTCCCTCGCCCGCGCCTCCGAGGAGGTGTGGTACCGTGATGGTGACTGGTATCGCTCGCCAGCCAGAAGCGTCAATCATCGCAACAAGGGATTTCTTCTCTCTCTCTACCTCGATCTGGAGATGCGCGGCGCAACCGAGAACAGACAGTCACTCGATGATCTCATGGCATTTTTGACGCGCTGGTACGGGGGAGGGGGCAGGGAGTACGAGGGATCGAAGGCGATCGTGCAGACCGCTGGAGCCCTGGTCGAATCGAACTTCGATCCGATCCTGGAGCGATATGTGAACGGAACCGAAGAACTCCCCTTCGAGAGGATACTGGCTCTGGCCGGCTGGGATCTCCGGATGGTGGTAGAGGAAGTGGCCGCCACCGGATTCCGCACCGAAGCGGAAGGTTCGCAATCGCTTGTGGTAACGGCAATCGAGGATCACTCGCCGGCAGCCCGTGTCGGCCTGCGCCCGGGTGATCGTATCCTGGCCGTGAACGGTTCCTTTCTGGTAGGCAATCTTCAGGATATCGTCGCTGTATCCAGACCCGATGACATCATCACCCTGAGGATTCGGCGCATGCTCACCGAGGAGGAGATCACCTTTGCCCTCGGCATGGGGAACCGGCAGGCATACGTGATCGAAGATCTGCCGGAGCCGACATCGCTTCAGCAGGCGATCGGAAGCGGACTGCTCGGAGGCATACCGTAACACGAATTTTATAGACGTAGCACGTTATTGCACTATTCTCTCTCCTGGTCCAGAAGGTCGACCCGCGAGATCAGGAGGATCCAGCAGGTGCATATCGCGGATGGCATCATCGCCACCGAAATCTGTGTCGTCGCCGATGTAGTTTCAGTCGGAGCGCTCTATGCCTTTGGTCGTCGCACGAGGCCTGACGATATCCCCCGCATGGGATTCGTCGGAGCGGCGCTTTTCGCTGTATCACTCATTCATTTCCCCCTGGCGGGAACTTCGGTCCACCTCGGCCTCATCGGCATAGCGGGTATCCTGCTCGGTATCAGGGCCTTCCCTGTCATTCTCACGGCTCTTCTGTTCCAGTCGCTGATCCTCCAGCATGGGGGACTGATCACACTCGGACTCAACTCGATCAATATGGGAGCAGGTGCGCTGCTGGCGTGGGGGGCATGGCGTATGCCTCGCGTTCCGACGGGTGTCAGAGCTTTCACAGCCGGATTCCTGGGCATCATGTTGCCCGCGTTTCTTATGGCGCTGGAGTTCGAGATAACCGGTTACGGACGGGGCGCATTCTTCATCCTCTCCATCTACGCGATCGTCGCCGTGATCGAGGGGGGACTCTGTCTGAGCATCGTGAATTACTTTCAGAAGGTGAAACCTGAACTCCTGGAGGCACGATGATGACCAGATGGCCGTTGTTCTGTGTTACGGTCCTGTTTCTTGTTGCTTCGGCTCCCCGGCACGGGATCGAGGTCGAGATAGCGTGGAATGCCCCTGCGCTCATCGGAACGTGTGTCTATTCGGGGGGGGTGCCGGCCGCCGGTGTGTCGGTGGATATTTTCGCTCCCGACGAGAGCGAGGAGACATGGCAAAGCGGGGAGACCGACACGAACGGACTGTTTGCCTTCGTGCCCGACAGGGCGGGGGAGTGGCGGTTCGTGGTGGATGACGGGATGGGGCATCGGAAAGAGAGCGTGTTCTCCCTCCCTCCCGATTTCAGGGACCAGGTATCGATCATTGTTCCACAACCGGAGAATAAAGGTGTTCTACCGACCGTGGGCATCGTCGCTCTGGCCTGTCTGGTCGTGATAGTGGTGGTCATCACTCTCAGGCGAAAAGACTGATGGCAGAGTGACGGATGCAGCACACCTTTCTCGACAGATACGGAGATATCGATTCACTGATCCATCGACTCGATCCCCGGACAAGGATTGTGACTTTCACCCTGGCTCTTCTGATCGTTGTGTCGGTGCCGCCAGGTGATCTGATCCCGTTTCTTCTCTTCTATCCCTTCATCTG
This sequence comes from bacterium, assembly GCA_025774615.1. Lineage (GTDB taxonomy): Bacteria > Blakebacterota > Blakebacteria > Blakebacterales > Blakebacteraceae > Blakebacterum. Next base: position 18,890 of record JALGVQ010000008.1, on the reverse strand, counting down.
CATCCTTGTGATGCTCAGCCGCGTCCCTTTCGCGTACATCCTCAGACGATGCGCAGTGATCACACCCTTCGCGCTGATGGCGGCCGGGATGATGATGCTGACCGGTGGAACCGACCAGGCTCCAATGCGGAACGCCGTGATAGACGCAAGAACCGGTGCGGCGATCTCCATCATGTTGAAGGCGTATGCCGCCGTGATCCTCCTCACGTTGCTCACTTCCACCGGACGATTCCACCGCCTGCTGGAAGGGATGAGGGCGCTCAGAATGCCGCCACTGCTCGGTGTACTCTCAGCTTTCATGTACCGGTACGCCTTCATCCTCTCCGATGAGGTGATGCGGACATCGCGGGCCCGTCTGAGCCGGACTCCGGGCTCATTGCGCGTGGGGCGGTTCCGGACATACGGGAACCAGGCGGCGACTGTTTTCCTGAGGAGCTGGGAGCGGTCGCAGACCGTTTACAACGCCATGTGCGCGAGGGGCTTTACCGGTGAGTTTCCACTGACGAGTGATCTGCGGCTGGGTGGGGGAGATATGCTCTTTATGGTACTCGTGCCCGCGATGTTCCTGGTCGGGAGGCTGATGGTGTGAACATGTCGGAATGGTGTGAGTATGCTGGAAAGGAGATCGTAAAGTGATGTCGGGTGGAGAGAGCGTGGCGGTTTCGATCAGAGATCTGAGTTTTTCCTACGAGGAAGGCAGGGATGTCCTCACCGGGATCGATCTGGATATCCGGCGGGGTGAGCGTTTCGGGATCATAGGGCCCTCAGGAGCAGGGAAATCGACTCTGTTGCTCCACCTGAACGGAATACTGCGCGGTCAGTCGGGGAGCGTTGAGATCGGGAACATGGTCGTCGAGGAAGAGACCCTCCCTTCGATCCGGCAGAAGGTGGGGCTCGTCTTCCAGAACCCCGACGACCAGCTCTTCAATCCTACCGTGGAAGAGGATGTCGCGTTCGGTCCGCTGAATATGGGGTTGCGGGGTGAAGAATCTGCGACGAGGGTCAGGGAAGCGCTTCGAGCGATGAACCTGGAGGGATTCGAAAAACTCTCCTCCCATCACCTCTCCTACGGTGAGCGCAAGCGGGTAGCGCTGGCCACCGTCCTGTCGATGCGGCCCGAGATCGTTGCCTTCGATGAACCATTCTCGAACCTCAATCCGGCGATGGTCGAGCAACTGATCGGGATCGTGAAGGGGCTGGAGGCCACCGTCATCATCGTATCTCAGTCGATCATTCCGGTTCTGGCCGCCTGTGAGCGGGTCGCGGTACTCAACGAGGGTGCGATCGTTGCGGTGGGCCCGGTGGCCGAGATCGCCGCCGAGCGGGAACTTCTGCGGGAATGCGGTCTCGACTTCCATTTCTATTGTGAGATATGCAGGAGTTTGAGTGAAATGAATGGAGCAAACGATGTCTGATCTGGTCAGATTCGGTGTCTCGATCGAGAACGACCTGCTGGAGGAGTTCGATACCCGTATCAGGACGAAAGGTTATTCGAACCGCTCAGAGGCGATCCGGGACCTGATCAGGGGGTACTCCGCGGAGCGTGAATGGGAAGAGGGGGGTGAGGCGGCCGGCGGGATCGTGCTGGTCTATGATCACCACAGGCGGGAACTTTCTGAGAGACTGGTCGATATCCAGCATGACGCGCTCGACATCGTGGTATCCAATCTCCATGTGCATCTGAGTCATCACCACTGTCTCGAGGTGATCGTGGTAAGGGGATCAGCAGGAGCGATCCAGAAGCTGGCAGATCAACTGCAGAGCCAGAAAGGTGTCAGCCACTGTTCGGTCGCCAGGGTCGCGACCGTGTAGGTCAGCCATCGATCGTTGATGATCCGGCACTCTCCTCATCCACATACCAGACCAGTTCCTCTGTCGGGTTCACCATCGCGGCAGGGTAGCGTTTCTCTCCACTCTCCTGATCGAGCGCGATCGATCTGACGACCTTGCGCTTGGCGCGACCGGAAGCTGTGAACACGATCGTTCTGGCGGTATTGATCAGGGGGAGTGTGAATGTCACCCGCTCCCGCGGAGGACGCCAGGGGGGCGAAGTTACCGGCACGACCCACCTGTCGGTCTCCAGGAGAGCCTGGTCGTCAGGGAAGAGGGAAGCGGTGTGACCATCCTCACCCACACCCAGATGTATCAGATCGAAGGTGGGTAATCCTCCAGTACCATCTGGAGACGCAAAGAATGCCCGCACCTCCTCCTCGTACCTGAGGGCTCCCTCTTCGACCGTTGCACTGCCGGTCGGCACAGGGTGGATGTTCTCCGGCGGCAGATCGACCTCACGAAGAATCGTTTCCGTGGCCAGGGCAACATTGCTTTCGGGGTCGTCGGCAGGGACCCACCGCTCATCGCCCCAGAAGAGATGGATCTGCTCCCACGGCAGTATCGGGGCTGAGTCGGAAACCAGGAGCTGATACAGTCGCCGGGGTGTACTGCCGCCGGAGAGTGCCAGCGATGCCCGCCCCCGTTCATCGACTGCCCGCAGGAGACGTTCACCGATAAAGATCGCAGCCGCGCGGCTCAACGACTCCAGATCGGAGAAGATCTCTACTCGGGGTCGTAATCGTTCATCCATGCGGTGCCGTCTCTCGCCAGTAGCTCGTCTGATTCTGGAGGACCCCACGAACCGGCTGGATAAGGGTGGATCGGCAGGTCCATTTCCAAAATCGGATCGTAAAGCGCCCAGGAGGCTTCCACTTCATCAGCGCGTACAAAGAGTGTCTGATCCCCCTGGATGACATCGGCGATGAGAGTCTTGTAAGCGTCGGGCAGGGCTTCGAACGAATCACGGTAATGGAAATGGAGTTCTTCAGTTCTGAGACGCATCTCATCTCCAGGCTCTTTCACCTCGAACAGGAGATGGAAGCCCTCATCCGGCTGCAGCGTGATGACAAGCCGGTTGGGATTCGTCTCGACCGGGTTGCGTGACCCGAACATTGCGATCGGCGGTCGGTGGAATTCTATCACGATGCGGGTCATCCGCCTCGGCATGCGCTTTCCGGTTCTCAGGAAGAAGGGCACCCCTTTCCAGCGCCAGTTGTCGATAGCAAGTTTCAGGTTCACGAAGGTCGGTGTTGTCGAATCCGCCGCGACCCCGTTCTCTGACAGGTATCCTTGAACCTGCTCATCATCCATATCCCCGGCCGTGTACTGACCGAGTACCACTTCATCCGGTTTTATCGCCGTGATCGACCGCACTACCTTGACCTTCTCGTTCCTGATCGAATCGGCGTCGAATCTGGCCGGTGGTTCCATCGCCAGAAGGGTTACCAGCTGGGTAAGGTGGTTCTGGATCATGTCGCGGATGGCGCCGGATGATTCGTAGTAGCCGGCCCGTTGCCCGATGCCGAGTGATTCTGAGACGGTGAGGTGAACACTTCTGATCCGGTCACGCTTCCATATCGACTCGAATACGGTATTGGCGAACCGCAGGACCGAGAGATTCTGCACCGTCTCCTTACCCAGGTAGTGATCGATCCGGTACACCTGCGATTCATCGAAATATTCGTGGACGAGATGGTTCAGTTCACGGGCCGAGTCCAGGTCGGTTCCGAACGGCTTCTCCACCACGAGCCGTACCCATCCCGGACTGTTGTTCAATCCCTCCCTGCCGATGCTCCGGATCGTACCGGGAAATGCCCGGGGTGGCAGGGCGAGATAGAATATCCTGTTACCGGGAAGTGAATAGGTCTCTTCGATCTCCCGGATACGCAGCGCGAGTGCTGGTCCTTCCCTGTCGATATCCGCCATCTGCTGGTAATGGATGCAGTCTCTGCACCATGAATCACTCCATGAATCGTCATCATCGACCGGTAATCCCGCTTCGATGAATGATTCCTTTACGATCTCACGGAAACCGTCATCACCCAGGTCCTGCCGGCCCACGCCCAGTATGTGGCATGATCCCTTTGCGCCCTCTTCGGTCAACAACTGGTAGAGCACGGGAAAGAGTTTCCGTCGCGCCAGATCACCACTGCCGCCGTGAATGACGAAGATATGGGGTTCGATCTCGTGTTCTGACGTCATCACTCTGTCTCTCTGATTGCGTGTCCACCGAACTCACGACGCATCACGGCAAGCAGTTTGTACGCCATGCCCTCCTCGTCGCGTGATTGCAGGCGTTGCAGCAGTGAATGGGTGAGCACCGGCGCAGCGATATTCTGGTCGATCGCCTCGAAGACGGTCCATCGTCCCTCTCCTGAATCGGCCACATGAGGCGCGATCCCCTCAAGGGTGGGATTGTCACTCAGCGCCTTCTCGGTAAGGTCGAGAAGCCAGGATCGGACCACACTCCCGTGCTGCCAGATCTCGGCGATCTGATGGATGTCGAGACCGAAATCATCTTTATTCGCCAACAGCGTGAAGCCCTCTGCCAGTGACTGCATCATCCCGTATTCGATTCCATTGTGGATCATCTTGACGAAATGACCCGACCCGGTCGGCCCCACATGTCCCCAGCCCCTGTCGGGTACCGGCGCCAGTGTCGAGAAGATCGGACCAAGATGTTCGATGACCTTGTCGGGACCTCCCACCATCAGACTGTAGCCCTCTGTCAGGCCCCAGATGCCGCCGCTGGTGCCGACATCAACGAAATAGATACCGGTTTCCCTCAACTCTTCCGATCGTCGGAGAGTGTCTTTGTACCACGAATTTCCCCCATCGATGATCACATCCCCGGAATCGAGAAGCGGTATCAGAGATCGGATGGTCTGATCAACCGGTTCCCCGGCCGGGATCATCAACCAGATCACCCGCGGCATGACGAGTTTTTCGACAATATCCTCGAGTGAACCAGCCTCCTCGGCTCCTTTATCAGCCTCCTCGGCTCCTTTATCCACCACGCGCTTCCGGCTGTCGGCGTTAAAATCGAATCCGACAATCTCATGACCACCGGTCAGGAGACGTTCGGTCATATTGGCCCCCATGCGACCGAGACCTACCATGCCAAGTTTCATGCCAACCTCTTCTTGTGTTGACCTGGTACGCCGCGTTCACGGAGCGGTACACCAGGGAGGTACCGGGTCGGATCGAACCGACACTGTATACCAGATGTATTGTAACCGGTAAGTCTCGAGACTCCATCCTTTCTTACAGTTGACCCGATTACCGGAAATGGTACACATTGTGCACGAACTTGATCGTAATGACTCCAGGGGGACCGCATCAGTGACGTTCAAGAAATGCACGACGTGCTATCACATCTGGAATGATCGGGACGCCTTCCTCTCCGATCCCAACCTGATGCTTGTCGGCTACCAGGTGAACTTTAAAGTACTCGAAGCGGGGCTTCTCCTCTTCCAGCATGATGTCGTGGGTTGTCAGACGACCCTCGCGTTGAGGGCAATACAGTTCACCGACCTCTATGACGGCCCTGTCTTCACTGAACGGAAGACAGGTTCTGAAGAGTGCCCCACGTACTGTCTCTACGAGGAAGAACTCGGGAAATGCACTGCAACCTGCGAGTGCGCCTTCGTCCGGGAGGTACTGCAGATCGTGAAGAACTGGCCGAAGCGGGCCTGATCCTCCGCTATAACACCAGCGCGTATCCCACCTTCATAAAGAAGGTCCGGTTCAGACGCGTGAGATCCCGCACGCCGATCATATCCCCGAATTCCCCTCCCATGTGATTGTCGGAGTACCCCAGGAAGAGCACCGTCTGCGGGTTCACCTTGTAGGAGAAGAGGAACTGCGCGAAGAGGTTCTCACTCTTCGGGGTGAGGAAGGGCGCGACAGACGGCAGGTAGCTGGTGAGATCCCTGTCGAGTACCTGGTACTGCACGATCGCCCGTACGAAGGTCCGCACGTTGAAGTGATAGAGGAACCGGAGCTGGGGAAGGTGCGCCGTCAGGAGCCGGCCCTCTTCGGTCGAGAGCCGCTGCAGCATATATGTCACGTTAAGGTCCACTCTTCGTCCGAGGCTGATACCAGCGTTGGGCGCCAGGATGAACTGGTCCGCCTTCCTGACATTGATGAGGTCGACCCCCCCGCCGCCTATCCACGTGAGACCCAGGTTGAGGGACCCGGATGGCTGGAGGCCCAGGGTGACCCGGTACACCGGATAGTGGAAGAGTGTACCCTGGTACCACTCCCGCCAGCGGGTGAACATGACCTCCAGATTCGATTGGAGGGGACCGGAATATACGCCTATCAGGGTGAGATCCTGGTCCCGCAGATCCCCGGTGAGATTCTCGGTCCGGGTCGATCCCAGTATGAGCATAAGTTTGTCGTACCAGCTGTCCGGTCCTCCCCAGATCTGACGGATGAGGAAGCCGGAGAGGGATCTGGCGTCCACGCGAGGTATGAACCCGGTATCTGCCCGGAAACCATCCTCCATCTGCAGGAAGGTCACTCCGTAAAGCCATTTCCTCGCGGTATGCTGGAAATTCGCCTGGAGCGCGAAATCGCCGAACGATCCAGCCGGCTGCCCGTTGTTGGCAGCCAGGCTGTCGGGATAGGCGGTGTCGGAATAGAGGAACTGGAAGTTGACCGTCTTGGTGGGGGTGACCCGGAGGAATCCGTCGACCCCTGCCATCCTGTTGTGATAACCATCACCCTCCCGGGACGTGGCAAGGACACCGACCGTCGAATTGCTGCCCAGGTCATACCGGTACCGCAGGACCGCGCTGTCGACGGTCTGATCGATCTGGTCCCTCATGCTGCCCTGATTGGATGGAAAGAGCAGGTTGTTCACCCGATCCCTGGCCCCGAAGAATCCGACAGCGTGCCGGCCTTCCTTTCCGGTCAGTTTCACGCCTGCGGTCGGATCGGCGATCGTGCGGGTGAATATCGCGTTCAGTGGTGTTGCGAAGAAATCGGCGCCCTCCAGGAAGAACGGCCGGCGCTCGGGGAACTGGAGAGCGAATCGGTTGTTCACTGCCAGCTGTGCGACGTCCGCTTCGACCTGTGAGAAATCAGGATTGATCGTCCCGTTCAGGATGAGGTTGGGAGTGATCCCCCACTTCAGGGTCACCCCTGCATCCGATTCGGGATCACCACGGATGAGGTCCGTATCGGGCGGGTCTTGGTAAAGGCCTCCGGCAGGTGCCTCATCGGTGCGCACGGCAGTGGCGGTAGGCGCGATCTCGATGTTCCGGCCGGGGGAGATCCCCTGTAGACCGGTGATGCGGTCACCCTGAGCAAGGATGCTCGCGAAATCACGATCGGTACGGCTCGACTTCAGACGGTGCCTCACCGATCGGGGATATGATCGTTCGAGGATCACACCCCAGGTCTGAACATCTTCAGTGTTGGGGAATCGGAGAGAACTGAAGGGGACCGCGACCTCGACAATGTAGCCATCGTCGGTGATCCTGCCGGCCGAGTCCCAGATGGTATCCCACGACCAGTCCTCGAACCCTTCCAGTTCACTGAAGGAGGCGTCCATCTGGACACCGAGCGGGTTCACCCTGAACTGAAAACCCCGCCGTTCATCATCGAAGGTGTCGAGCATGAAGAGGATATGATCGTCGGTGAAGGCAGTATCCCGGTCACGGATATGGGCCCGGATCCGGGAGGGTTCCGGATCGAGGGCAACGTAACTGATATAGAAGGAGCGGTCATCCCACGTGATCCGGACCTCGGTATCGACCGGCGCGGGGGTATTGTCACCCGGCATCCACTCATAAGGAATCGGTATCACGGTGGCTTCCTGCCACGCCGGCTCATCCAGAACAGCATCCACGCGGATGGGTGTCGATGCCTTCCTGACCGTCCAGAGAGTCCGATCGGGCCTGTCGCCAAGTCCTCCGGTCGCGTCCTGGGCCAGGGCAGGTGTTGCCGGAAGAGTGATTGAGAACAGGATGGTCAGGCAGTACAGATTGAGGCGGTGCATCCCCACGAGGCCGGCTCCCGGTTGTGTGTAACGGCTGATGTCCATTCCGTTGTTCATCAATAAACGGTCCCGGTCGCGGGAATGTTGCGGACATTGTGTGTGGAGCACAGCCATGGTGGAGGGAGGGTGTTCCCGCGTGTGCATTTTCTTGCCATGCGCAGCGGATTGGCCTAGTCTGCTCCCTGCACCCGAACCGTCAACAACACCGAGGATATTCTCATGAATCGATCAGTCGAAAGAACCGGGAGCAGATGGCTCCGGTACGCGCTGTGTACCACGGTCGCCATCCTCCTGCTCAACCCCGCCGGGGCGCTGGCCCAGAGCGGCAAGCGTCCACTGACCCACGAAGATTATGATGACTGGAAGAGCATCCGCAGTCAGCAGATATCGGCCAACGGACAGTGGGTCATGTATCAGATATCTCCACAGGACGGTGACGGTGAGCTTGTCATCCGGTCCCTCAGGGACGCGACTGAGCGTCGGTTCGAACGGGGCACAGGCGCGCAATTCAGCCGTGACAGCCGCTTCGTTGTGTTCCGGGTGACACCGCATGAGGACTCGACCAAGGCTGCCGAGGACGCGGACAAGAAGGGGGCCGACCTGCCAAAGAGTGAGATGGTCATCCTGAATCTGGGTGATGGTACCCAGGTCTCGATCCCCCGGGTGCGAAGCTTCCAGATGCCGGATGAAGCCGGCGGATGGCTGGCCTACCTGCTGGAGGAAGAGCCGACCCCTGAGGGTGAAGAGGGGGAAGAGGGCACAGAGAGCGCAGAAGAACCCGCTGCGGAACAGCGGCCTGCCGGACGCCCGGGAGCGAGGGGAAGGCCCCAGCGCGGTGGTGCGGGTGGCGGCGGCGGGAACGGCGATAAGAGTTATGGCACCGAACTGGTTCTCCGGTCTCTGGCTGACGGTTCCGACACTTCGTTCGAGTCGGTCCTCAGTTATCGCTTTACCGAGGAGGCCGACTGGTTCCTCTACATCGTATCGAGCAAAGAGGACTCCACTTCTGACGGCATCTACGCGATGCAGCCGGGCCAGGGAGAGAGCAGGGCGCTCGTGACCGGTGTCGGGAACTATGAGCGATGGGTGATGAACAAAGATGAGACCCACCTGGCATTCCTTACCGACCGCGACGATTACGAAGCCGATCCGTCGACATACAATCTCTACGGCTGGAAGGTCGGAGACACGGCCGCTGAACTGTGGGTCTCCCACACCTCCACTTCAGGGTTCCCGGCAGGCATGTCGGTGAGCGATCTCTCCGGTCTCAGTTTCACCGAGGATGGTTCGATCGTGATGTTCGGTATCAAGGAGAAGCCGGAACCGAAGGAAGAACCGGCTGAAGGTGAAGAGGCCGATGATGAAGAAGAGGAAGAGGTAGCCGAGTTCGAACTGTGGTCATGGAACGATCCCTACCCCTATCCGAAGCAGAAGCTCGTTGCCGATCGGTGGAACAACCAGACATACGAGTCGGTCTACCATGTGAACAACGGCCATTTCGTGCAGCTGGCAGACGAAGACCTGCCCGATGTGAGCCTGCACTGGAGCGGGAAGATCGCGTATGCACAGACCGACCTGCCCTATACAAAGCGGGAGTCGTTCAACACATCCTTCTACGACTTCTACCTGATCGACCCGATGACCGGAGAGCGTACCCTGGTGGTGGAGGAGAATTACAACCGGATCAGTGTTTCGCCGCTGGCCGGTTATCTCTACTGGTGGGGATACGATCGACACTGGTATGTCTACGATGTGGCTGCGCGCACTACCACAAACCTCACCTACGACCTTCCCGTTCCCGTCTGGAACCGGGAGGATGACTCACCGACGGCCAGGGGCAGTTATGGGATCGCCGGCTGGACCGACGATGAAGCAACGATCCTGGTGTACGACCACTACGATATCTGGGAGATGAAGCCCGACGGTTCAGATGCCCGCTGCATCACCGAGGGTTACGGGCGTGCCAATGACCTGCGGTTCCGGATCACGCGGATGGACCCCGACGCGCGGACCTATGCTCCGAGTGAGTGGTTGATGCTGTCGACCACGAATGTCGAGACGATGGCCTCGGGTGCGTATCGCGATCGGATCGCGGGCACGCGTGAACCGCAGATGCTCCACATGGGTGACTACAGTTTCGGCCGGCCGCAGAAGGCTGAGGACACCGACACGATCCTCACCACCCGGCAGACCTTCTATGAGTTCCCCGACCTGTGGATCACCGACATGAAGTTCGATGAATGGAACATGATCTCTGATGTCGGTGCCCAGAGGGACCAGTTCATCTGGGGTAAGGCTGAACTCGTTCCCTATGTCAATGCCTGGGGAGCCGAATACAAGGGGATCCTGATCAAGCCGGAAAACTTCGATCCGGCGAAGAAGTACCCGATGCTGGTCTACATCTATGAGACGCTCACCAGCGGGGTTCACAGGTTCCGGAACCCCTCGCCGGGCACCTCGATCAACCTCTCCTACTACGTCTCGAACGACTACATCATCTGGCAGCCGGACATCTACTACGGCACGGGCCATCCTGGACGTGACGCGGTCGACTGCGTGGTACCGAGTATCGAGAAGATCATCTCGCTCGGGTTCGTGGATCCCGAACGGATCGGCCTGCAGGGTCATTCGTGGGGCGGCTACCAGGGCGCCTACATGATCACCCAGACCGATATCTTCGCCGCGATCGAATCGGGCGCGCCGGTCTCCAACATGACCAGCGCGTACGGCGGTATCCGGTGGGCGAGCGGTCTCGTGCGGCAGATGCAGTATGAGCACACCCAGAGCCGTCTCGGCCGCACCCTCTGGGATGGCGGGATGATGCGCTACATCGAGAACTCTCCGGTCTTCTTCGCCGACAATATCAACACCCCGGTGCTGATCATCCACAACGACGAGGACGGGGCGGTGCCATGGTACCAGGGGATCGAACTGATCATGGCCCTGAGGCGGCTGGAGAAGCCCGCCTGGATGTTCAACTACAACGGTGAGGCCCACGGTCTGCGCCAGCGGGTGAACCAGGAGGATTTCACCATCCGCATGCAGGAGTTCTTCGATCACTACCTGAAGGGCGCGCCGATGCCCGACTGGATGGAGAATGGCATCCAGGCCTGGGAGAAGGAGAAATAATCCTGACGGGAGAGCAGACAGTATGATCACCATACAGTCCTTGTAACGGACTGATCACTGTAACAGGGGCCGCCTGTTCTGCTATCATCAGCGGGACACGCGGCCTCTTATTATCTGATGCGCAGGGTGGCAATCATGTTTGAGAATCGTATCCGGCCCGGGTTGTTCCCGACCGCCTCCCGGCCCCTCCTCCTCATCCTCACCATCATCTGCCTGTCAGGCGCCTGTTCCGGTTCGGATGCCGGCGCAAGACACCGTTTCACCGTCGCCGATGTCGATGGGATCGAAATGGCGATTACGACCGGCGGTCCGAAATACGACGGGGAGATCTTCACCTATGAAAAGGTCAGGGAAGTCAGGGGTGATACTACGAACGAGGCTTCTCTGATATACAACGGGTTGGGTCTCAGGCTCGATGAAGAGGGCAATCTCTTCATCGCCGACCGGGGTAACGGCCGCATCGCCATGTTCGACCGGGAAGGAGAGTTCGTTCGCGGTTTCGGACGGGAGGGGGAAGGGCCGGGTGAGTTCCGCTGGGTGGATATTCTGGACGTGTGCGACGGCATCATCTCGGCCTGGGATATGAGGCTGAACCGCACGACCCGGTTCGGGGTTGACGGGCCGATGCTGGATGTCACCACCATCCCCTATGAGGGACGCACATTCGGGGCTGAGATGATGACCGGTATGTATCTGGAGGACAGCGGTCACCGAGTGCTGGTGAAGCGGGAGGGGTATCGCGGTGACGGGACGATGCAGTCCCGGGCCATGGTGGTCGGGGCAGAGTTCGATACCCTATGGACCGTATCGACGCCGAGTCTGCAGTCGCGATACGAGGTCAGCCTGTCGTCAGCCGGCAGGACGGCGGGCATGCTCGTCCCGATCGAGTACGGTCCGCAACCGTTCATTGTCTACGCGCCGGTCTGCGGTCTCGTCGTGAGTGACGGCGATAGACCGGAACTGACCGTCTACGATCTCGACGGCGAGATCTCACGCCGGATCAGGATCGAGTTGACCCCGGAACGGGTGACCACTGCCGAGCGGGGACGGATCGTCGATGATATGGACCGACAGATCGCCGTGGCCAGGGAGGTCAGGGTTGCAGACCTTCAGGCCCGGAAGGAAAACCTCCGGTTCGCGGAGGAGAAAAGCTTCTGGACCCGCCTGCAGGTAGATGATCACGGGTTCTTCTGGCTGCAGGTCACCGAGAGTAACGTCGATCGGCGTGAAGCCGGCGGGATACTTTGGCGGGTGCTCAGCCCCGAGGGTGAGTACCTCGGCGATACGCGATGGCCGACGACCAGAGCCAACTGCTGGGTAACCCACGGTCATCTGGCATTCTGGGTCGACGACGAGGAGACAGGCGAATCCTTCCCGGTCCTCTATCGTATCAGACCGGCGGTTAAGGGCCTGCGTTACCCCGGAGGGCCACCCCGGCGTTGACCGGGACCGGAGATCACGGGTAGAACCATACGTGTCTCTGAAACTTTTCAGCGAACGAGGATGACATGACGTCAAGATCATCGACCAGACAGCGATTGTTGCCCCGATATCGGGGATACCGTTTCTCCACCGCTGCCTTCAGCCTCCTGCTCCTGTTGCTCTCTGTCGGTCCAATCTCGGCCCAGCACGTCTTCCCCGGTGAACGGTGGGAGCGGATCGAGGATCCGGATTCAGTCGGTTACGACGCCGGCCGGCTCGATGCGCTCCATCGCTACATCGAAAGGCTGAACACGACCGGCCTGATGGTGATCGTGGGCGGGCGGGTCCTCTTCGAGCATGGTGATGTCGAACAGGTGAGTTATCTCGCTTCGGTCCGGAAGTCGATCCTTGCCATGCTCTACGGGAATTACGTCGAGGACGGCACCATCGACCTGCAGAAGACCCTCACCGGTCTCGATATGGATGATGTCGGCGGTCTCCTGCCGATCGAACGCCGGGCAAAGGTCTGGGACCTCATCACGGCTCGTTCGGGGGTCTACCACCCTGCCTCCAATTCGGGGGACAACCTGGCTGACGCGCCGCCTCGCGGCTCCCAGGAACCGGGAACCTACATGCTCTACAGCAACTGGGACTTCAACGCCGCCGGCGCTGCGTTCGAACGGATGACCGGTGTGGACATCTTCGATGCTCTCCAGAGCGACATTATGGAGCCGGTCGGGGCACGTGACTTCGAACGGCGCCGGCACCGGAAGGGTGGAGACATGAGCCGGTCGTTGTACCCCTCCTATCACATGCACCTCTCAACCCGTGACATGGCCCGGGTGGGATACCTCATGCTCCGGGAAGGGAACTGGAACGGTGTCCAGGTGGTACCCCGTGAATGGACCCACACCATTTCGGGTGTGGTCACTCCATCAGAGGAGATGCATCCCGATTCCAGACGGGGAGGGGAGTTCGGCTATGGCTGTATGTGGTGGGTCTGGGACGGCCCGAATGTGGAGGAGGAACTGCTCGGCGGGTACACGGGACAGGGCGCATACGGCCAGTGGATCACGGTCATCCCAGCTCTTGACATGGTGATCGCCCATAAGACCGTGCCTGACAATCAGACCGGCTGGCAGGGCTTCCGGGGGATCATCGAACGGCTTCTTCAGGCCAGGACAGAAAGGCATCAGAATTGAATGCATTCAGTTTGAATCATCGCGACTCGCTCCGTTCAGGTCTGATCCTGTTTGCTCTGACCGTTCTGTTGGCGGCAGGATGTTCTCGTGAACCGAACGCCATTGGTGAATTACCCACCCGGTTCCCTGCCGCTGAACGGGTCGTGGCGATCGGCGACCTGCATGCCGATCTGGACGCGACCCGCAGGGCGCTTCGCCTCGCCGGTGCCATCGATGAGGATGATCACTGGATCGGTGGCAGGCTCGTTGTCGTGCAGACCGGTGATCAGCTCGACCGGGGAGGGGAAGAACCGGAGATAACCGAGCTCCTGACCCGCCTGACCGGGGAAGCCCGGGAAGCCGGTGGTGCCGTTCATGTCCTGAACGGGAACCATGAACTGATCAATGTGGCATTCGATTTCAGATACGTCACCGAAGAGGGCTTCCGGGATTTCGAGGACCTGGTGACGATCGATGTCTCCGATTCCCTGGTCATGGCGTTGCCGCCGGAGCGGCGTGCCCGGGGAGCTGCGTTCCGTCCCGGCGGACCGTACGCGCGTATCCTGGCTGAGAGGAACACGGCCGTCATCGTCGGGAAGAACCTGTTCGTGCATGGTGGCATCCTGCCCGAACACGTCGACTACGGCCTGGAGAGGATGAATACGGAGATCCGGGCCTGGTTGAGGGATGAGATCCTCCGGCCGGACTGGAGCCGGGGCAGTCGCAGTCCGATCTGGAGCAGGCATTTCTCCGACGGGATCGACTCGACTGAGACCGAGATGCTCACGGAGGTGCTGGACCGTCTGGATGTGGATCGGATGATCCTCGGCCACTCGATCCAGAGAGGCGGAGTAACCTCCTTCTGTGATGGCAGGATCTGGTGCATCGACGTCGGGATGGCGGCCCATTACGGGAGCAACCAGGTACGGGTGCTCGATATCCAGGGCGATGTCGTCAGGGTACTGCGGGAGCGCTGACGCCTCCGAAGGTCGTGTGAGCGGTCCGGAGCCGGCATTCTTCTTGTTTAATGTACCAAATTATGGTACATTATCTCCATGAAGATCGATCTGAAACCGTTGAAACGGTTGTGCACCGCACGGAGCATGAGTCTGTCGGCCATGCTCGAAGCCGCCGGGGTCAGCCGGAATGCTTTCTATTCGCTCACCCGCAGAGAATCAGTCCTGCCAGGTTCGATCCATAGTCCTGCCAGGTTCGATCCATGCCATCGCCGAATACCTCCAGATCCCGCCCTCGGAGTTCCTGGTCGATGAGGGTTCGCTTTCCCAGAAGGGAAGAGCATTGCAGAAGAGGGTCGAAGAGATCGCGCTCCGTCACAGGAAGGCTGACCGTGATACCATCCGCCACACGCTGATCCTTCTCCAGGAGGAACCGGTTGAGCGATTGAGGAGGGCACTGAGGCGTGCCGGAAGCATCGATATTCAGCAGTAAGGAGATCGCATTCCTCGGTGAACTGAACCGGGAACATGTCGATTTCATGATTGTGGGACTCTCAGCCGCGACCCTTCAGGGCGCACCGGTCGTCACCCAGGATATCGATCTCTGGTTCAGGGATCTCACCGATCCCGGCATCTTGAAGGCTCTGCAGAGTGTGGGTGGCGTGTATATACCCCCGATCACGATCAATCCGCCCATGTTTGCAGGTGAGGCGGTAAAACTGTTTGATATTGTTACCCAGATGCATGGTCTCGGCACCTTCGAGGAGGAAGCCGGCAATACTCTGAAGATCCGGCTCGGTCGTATCAAGGTTCAGGTATTAAGACTGGAAAGAATCATCGTGAGCAAGGAGGCGACTGGAAGGGAGAAGGACAGACTGACGGTGCCGATCCTCAAAGATGTCCTCATCGTGATCAGGGAATCTGACCGGGAGAGGTGACCGCTGACTGACCAGCCTGCCTGAGTTGAGCGAGCATGAAGAGGTTGAATCCGAGCTGAACCGTGAAAAATCCGTAAAGGATTACCCCCTCACCCATCGTCTCCCATCCCATACGCCACTCACGGGCGATCTCATCGATTATTACCTTCTCGCCGACCAGGAAGATGAGGCAGGCGATACCCCAGATCAGGGTGATCACCTCACGTATCGTGAGCACGCGTTTCCCGCTCAATCTGGTCAGTATCCATATTTGAGATGACAGGGTGAATACGACGACCAGCAGGAATCCTGCCAGGATCACCCATCCGGTCGGATCGGGAACGCCACCAGAAGTGAAATAGATCTCATGTCGAAGCAGTATCATCATCATGTTGAAGATCAGACAGCAGGTCGCAACGATCCCGAATACGAAGAGAGGGGTGTTCCCGGATTTATTGAGTGATTCCATAGCTCATTTATATGAACGAATGAGATGGAGGGGAGTTCCCGGGTCGGATGCCCGGTTGATATCGGCTCAGATCATGAAGGTCCCCTTCATCACCTGAACAACCTGTCCACCGACCCGTACCATTCTCGGCCGACCATAATCATGGTCGACCTCCACCATCAACGTGCCCGGTCGCTGGATCTCACTGCCCTGTTCGGCGATGTACCGGACCGTCGGTTCGTTGATGGGAATGATCCCGTTCTGGACGAGATACGCGCCAAGGGCGCCATTGGCGTTACCGGTCACCGGATCCTCCGGGATGCCGACAAAATGCCCGAATCCGCGGGCGTGAACGGTCACTCCCGGTTTCCCTGTTTCAGTGGTGAATACGTGGATGAAGTTCGAACCGAGACTACTCAGCACCTTCGACAGTGAGGAAAGGGACATCTCAGAGGCATCGAGCCGCTGCACGGCCGCCAGTGAACGCATCGGTACCATCAACTGCGGCATGCCGGTCGAAACCACCTGGGTCGGCCGTCCCGTACCGGTGATCTCATCCGCGTTGACTCCGAGTCCTCTGGCCAGTTCGCGGACATCCTTCAGCACGGCCAGGAAGACCGGCGGACACTGCTCCAGCATGATGTGATCGAGTCTGCCATCCTTGACGTGGAAGTCGGCCGTCAGGAGGCCGACACTCTGTTCGTATCGTACGGTCGTTACCGGCTCCTCGAGAGAGACCCTCCCCAGTTCTGCCATCACCCAGTGCGCCCCGATCGCCGGATGACCGGTGAAGGGGAGTTCCGTGGTGGGTGTGAGGATTCGCATCTTGTAGAGAGACCCTTCGATGGAAGGAGGAATAACGAAAGCAGTCTGCGGGACACTCATCTCCGCCGCGATCATCTTCATCTCCCGGGAAGTCAGGTCATCAGCATCGGGTACCACAACCAGGGGATTACCGCTGAATCGCTCCGATGTAAAGACATCCACCTGGTAGAATTCGTATTCCCTCATCAATCGCCTTTCCACCCTTCCTGAAAAACCCTTGGATGAATTTCTGATCTGCTCCAGCTCAGAACTGAATCACACCCTTCAGAACCTCTACTACCTGTCCACCGATCCTTGTTGAAGTCGGTACACCGTTCTCGTGATTGACTTCCACCATGATGGTACCCGGTCTGCCCATCTCGATGCCCTGTTCCACGGTGAATCGTACTGTTGGTTCAGAAGTGGGCAAGACCCCATTCTTGACCAGATAGGCGCCCAGGGCACCGTTGGCGGTCCCCGTGGCAGGGTCTTCCGGGATGCCCAACAGATGTCCGAACCCCCGCGCATGGAAATCAACATCGGCCGATTCGGTCTCGGTGGTGAACACCAGAACGAAATTGATGCCGAGGTAGTTCAGAGCCCGGTTGAGAGCGGCAAGGTCGAGTTCGGATGGTTCGATACGCCTGACAGCCGACAGTGACCGGACAGGGACGATCAGTTGCGGTATTCCGGTGGAGACTACCTGTACCGGCAGTCCCGTCCCGGTGATCTCTACTGGATTGATCCCCAGCCCCTTCGCGAGATTCTGCATGTCGTCCAGATCGGTGATGAAGTCAGGTGGACACTGGTCCATCATGATATGGTCCACCTGGCCGTCCACCACATGGATGTCCGCCTCCAGCAGTCCGATTCCCTGTTCATACGTGACTGTGGTTACCGGTTCTCTTAGTTCCACTCTCCCGAGCCGGGCCATGAGCCAGAGCACACCGAGCGCCGGATGACCGGTGAAGGGGAGTTCGCTCTCTGGAGTGAAGCTCCGCATACTGAAGAGCGCAGTGTTGGATTCAGGCAGCACAAGAAACGCGGTCTCGGGCAGACTCATCTCTCTCGATATCTGCCTCATCTCAACCGTCGTCAATTCCCCCGCGTCAGGCACCACCGCCACGGGGTTCCCGCGATACGGTTCTGAGGTGAAGATGTCCATCTGATAGAATTCGAACTCTCTCATGCACTCTCGTCTTTCACCTGAGTGATCTTTTATCTTTCAACGACTGCCGGACGAATTTTGATGAATCATAGGTGTTCCCGGTGGCAAGTTAAAGGGGGGTAAGAAAGGAGTCGTATTCATGCAGAAGATCAATCTGTCGGAAGCGTTCGGACGGTTCGAGGAATTGTGGAGTCCAAAGATCATCGGAGAGGTGAATGACTGTCAGGTGAAACTCGCGAAGGTGAAGGGCGAGTTCGTCTGGCACCGGCACGAAGAGGAGGATGAACTCTTCCTGGTCGTGAAAGGCAGGTTCACGCTCAGGTTCAGAGATCGTGATGTCGATCTGGAAGAGGGGGAACTGATGATCGTTCCGCGGGGTGTCGAACACCTGCCCGTGGCTGATGAGGAAGCTCACCTGCTGGTATTCGAGCCGGGGACAACCCTGAACACCGGCGAGGTGAGAAATGACAGAACAGTCGATTCACCAGAGCGTCTTTATTGAGATGAGACCTCATCGCCACCATATGTCCCGGATCCTCAGTCTCCGCCTCCACCTCTGGCTCCTGTGCGTGCTGATAACCGCTGCTTCCTGCAGCAGGAGCGGACATACCTTCGTGTCTGAGATAGAGGGTGGCGTCATCGTGGCTCGAACGACCGGAGGGCCGCTGCACGACTCACCTCCCTTCCGGCTGGAACCGGAGGTCGTATTCGGCGATCCCGCGCAAGGGGAAGCCGCGATACTGATGTCCCCAGGGGGATATGTCGAGGTGCCGGGAGGACTAGCCATCTTCGACGACGGTAGCAAATCCCTGAAAGTGTACAATGATGATGGTTCCCTCCGGTTCAGCATTGGGAGACAGGGTGAAGGACCCGGTGAGTTCGAAGATCCCAGGATGGATCACAGTCTTACTCCTGACGGGAAGATCCTCATCACCGACGGGATGACCCAGCGCCTCACCCGGGTAGACCCCGACACGGGCAGCTTCGAGATGATCTCCATGAGGGACAACCACAGCTGGACCGCC
>JALGVQ010000132.1 GCA_025774615.1 bacterium | reverse complement strand
CCGTATATTCCCTGATATCTGCACGTACTCCAATATCTGTCTGATCGAGCGACTACACGGGAGAAGATGGTGAACGCAGTCGAGATCGAACATGTGACCAAGACCTTCAGCAAGGTGACAGCCGTAGACGATCTTTCCCTCTCTGTTCCCGAGGGCAGCGTCTACGGATTCATCGGCCCGAACGGTTCCGGAAAGACCACCACCCTGCGGATGATCATGAACATCTTCTACCCCGACCAGGGGGAGATCCGTGTCTTCGGGGACCACCTGGTCGGTTCAGCGACCGACCGGATCGGCTATATGCCTGAGGAACGGGGACTCTACAAGAAGATGAAGGTCAGGGATGTTCTGAAATTCTACGGGGACCTGAAGAATGGCAAGGATCTCGACCAGGAAGTCGACCGGTGGCTCGAGAAACTCGATCTCACCGACTGGGCGAAGGAGAAAGTGGACGCGCTCAGCAAGGGGATGAGCCAGAAGGTCCAGTTCATCTCCACCGTCATCTCGAAACCCGACCTGATCATCCTGGATGAACCGTTCACCGGTCTCGATCCGGTGAACCTCGATGTGATCCGGGACTGCGTCCTGGAACTCCAGGACAAGGGCGCCACAGTGATCTTCTCGACCCACGATATGGCGGTCGCCGAGAGGATGTGTGACTTCATCTTCATGATCTTCAAGGGGCGAAAGGTGCTCGACGGAACGCTGGCCTCGATACAGCAGAAATACGGGAGCGACACAGTACGCATCCGGATAGAGGAGGACGCTGAGGTCCTCAAAGATCTGCCGGGAGTCGAGAAGATGAACGACTTCGGGCGCGAACAGGAACTGCGTCTGGCGCGGGGTGTTGATTCGCATGAGGTACTTGCCGCGGCGATGTCCAGGGCCAGGATCACCAGCTTCGAACTCGCGACTCCCTCATTGCACGACATCTTCGTGCGGATCGCCGGACCGGAGGCCCTGGCAGTGATCGAAGGTTCAGATAGTGAAGACGAACCTGATGGGAAGGGGGGACGGCCATGAGTAAAGCACTGAAAGTGGCTAAACGGGAGTATCTGGCCCAGGTCAGGACCAAGGGTTTCGTGATAGGCCTGCTGGTTGCGCCCATCTTCATGAGTGGCAGTGGAATCGCCTTCGCGCTCCTGGAGGACAAGGTCGACACCCGGGATAAACTGATAGCGGTGGTCGACTATTCGGGATTGGTGACAGATGTGGTGCTGGAGGCCGCTGATGCCTATAACAACTCGGTAGTGTATGAGGAGGAAACTGGTCGAAAGGTGAGGCCTGCCCACCTGATCGAGATAGTGGACCCGGCTGACAGTGATCCGAAAGTGCTGAGCCTCGAGCTCTCCGACCGGATCCGGAGTGATGACCTCCATGGCTTCGTGGTGATTTCTGAGGGGATCCTTCACCAGTGGGCCGATGGGCAACCGGACAGCATCGCTTATTATGCGGAAAGTGCCGCCATCGATCCGGTCAGGGGCTGGTTGGGGAATGCCATAAACAACCACCTCCGACGATTGAGAGTCATCGAGGCCGGGATCGATGAGGAGTCGTTCGGCGATCTCTTCGACTGGGTGAATCCGCTTGCACTCGGGCTGGTGACAGAAGATATCGAGACTGGTGAGATCGGAGGTGCTCAGCGCACTTCTGAACTCGATGCGATCCTCGTCCCGATCATCATGATGATGCTGCTCTTCCTCATGATGATGATGGGAGCCATGCCTCAGCTTCAGGCGGTCATGGAAGAGAAATCGATGCGCATCGCCGAAGTCATCATCGGTTCGGTGAAGCCGTTCGATTTCATGATGGGCAAGCTCATCGGCGGAGTAAGCGTCTCCCTGACGGCCGCCACATTCTATGTGCTGGTTGCGGTCATCGGCCTGCCCCAGCTGGGGGTAGGCGAGTATGTCCCGTACCACCTGCTTCCCTGGTTCTTCGTCTATATCATCATCTCGATCTTCATGTACGGTGCGCTCCTGGCAGCACTCGGCTCAGCCTGTAACGATCTGGCTGAAGCCCAGTCGATCACTTTCCCGGCCATGGTGCCGATGATGCTGCCGATGTTCATCATGATGCCGGTGATCCAGAATCCGGAGAGCACTTTCTCGACCGCGATATCTCTCTTTCCGCCCTTCACTCCCCTCCTGATGATGCTCAGGCAGGCTACCCCGGGCGGGGTTCCGGCCTGGCAGCCATGGGTGGGATTGGTGGGAGCTATCCTCTTCACCCTCCTCCTGATCTGGATCGGAGGTCGGATATTCCGGGTTGCGATCCTGATGCAGGGTACCCCACCGAAACTGAAGCACTTCGTCAGATGGGCTATCAAGGGCTGAGGTGATGAACCAGGCATCGGAATAGATGTTCCGGTGCCCGGCAGGTTCGATCCGCCTGAGCGGCCGCCCGGAGCTCGAATTTTTTCCATAGTATCTGAGATGTCTCCAGGCCGCATCCAGACTCTTCCTTTAGAACGTCAAAAGAAAGATGAAACCTTTATTCCCTGTTGACCGTCTAAAGGAGAAACCGAACCGGGGATGAACCATGCCGAACCATAAATCAGAACTGCTGCTGGGTACTCTTGATATGCTTGCCCTGAAAACCCTTGCCCTGGAGCCGATGCACGGATGGGGGTTGTCCCTGCGGATCGAACAGATTTCCCAGGGAGTATTCCAGATCAATCAGGGATCTCTCTACCCGGCGCTCCAGCGATTGAAGCGGAAGGGATTAATCACTTCAGAGTGGCGGATGTCGGAGAATAACCGACGCGCGAAATACTACGAGATCACCCGGGCAGGTAAAAAGCAGTTGAAGCAGGAAGTAGAGGAGTGGGGGAGGGTTACCGGTGCAGTCAACCGCATCCTCACCGTCTCCCCACTGGAGGTGTGATCTGATGACGGTCCTGAGAAGTATGCGGGAACGGTTCCGGGCTCTCTTCCGTCGTAAAACGGTTGAAGATGAGATGGAGGAAGAGTTCCGTTTTCATCTTGAACAGGCGGTCGAGCGGAACATCAAGCGGGGAATGAGTCCTGAGGAAGCGCATCGCACAGCTCATGCCGAATTTGGTGGAATTGAGCGCCGGAAAGAACAGACCCGTGATGAACAGGGTGTCCGCTTCCTGATCAACTTCGGTCAGAACCTGCGCTATGCCTGGCGCATCCTCCGGAAAAGCCCCGGGTTCTCGCTCCTGGCGGTTGTCATCATCGCGCTGGGGATAGGTGCCACAACCGCGATGTTCAGCATCGTCAACTCCCTGCTGTTCGCGCCGATCTACGGTGATGACTCCCCTCAGGTGATCCGGATATACACCAACGATTACGATGATGGGAAACCCCGCTGGAACTCCTATCCCGATTATCTCTCCCTGAGCGAGGGAACCGACCTCTTCACGGCGATGGGTGCCACCAGTGATATCTTCCCCTTCAGTCTCGTCACCGAGCAGGGCGCCGAAACGGTCCTCTGCGACATCTTCTCGGCCGGGCTCTTCCCCGCGCTGGAAATCATCCCGCATCTCGGTCGCTCATTCCTGCCGGATGAAGACGTGCCGGGAGTCGCTCAATCGGTAGTCATGGTCAGCTATACCTCCTGGAAGGAGCGGCATGGTGGTGATCCCGACATCGTCGGGAAGACCCTGAAGCTCAATGGCTATCCGGTCACCGTGGTGGGCGTCGGTCCCCCCGGATTCAAGGGTGTCTTTGTAGGGGTGGTCACTGAATACTGGGTGTCATGGGGCACGGCCTCCCTCATCAACTCAGCCTACGCCTACATGGATGACCGCGGTAATCGCGAGTGTAACATCTTCGGGCGTATGAAGGCAGGGGTGTCGATCGAACAGGCAAGATCAGCCCTCGGTGTCGTCGCAATGGGCCTGGCGGAACAGTACCCCGATACCAACGAAGGGATGAGCCTCACCGTAATGCCGTCGAGTGAGGTCAGGATGGATCCACTGATGGACAAGGCTCTCCTGCCCCTGTCAGGTTTCCTGATGGTGATCGTCGTGCTCGTACTGCTGGTGGCCTGTTCGAACCTGGCGGGCTTCCTGCTGATGCGAGCGATCTCCCGGCGCAAGGAGATCACCGTCCGGATCGCTCTCGGTGTCGGCAGGAAGCGGCTGATCGCCCAGTTACTGACCGAGAATGCCCTGCTCGGTCTCATCGGTGGGGTCCTCGGTATCGTGGTTGCCGCCGGATTGGCCAGCGCGATTGCTTCCTACCGTATACCGCTCCCGTTCGCACTCGGTCTCGATTTTAACATCGATGGTACCGTGCTGGCCTTCGCCCTGATCCTCTCCATCATGACAGGTCTCCTGATCGGCCTCATCCCGGCGATCCAGTCATCGAAGCCCGACCTTGTCACCGCGCTCAATGATGCTTCCGGGACCTCGACCGTGAGCCGGCAGAGCTTCAGGTTGAGGAATACATTCATAATCGCCCAGGTCACGGTCTCGATCGTTCTGCTTATCGGAGCAGTCCTCTTCCTGAGGAGCCTCGGCTACCGGAAGAATATGGATTTCGGGTTTGAGTCTGAGCACCAGGCGATCGCAGCGGTGGATGTGGCGCTCGGTGGTTACTCGGACGAGGAATCGGCCGCGGTGTTCCTTGAGAGATATCGGGAAAGGATGCTGACCCATCCCGAGGTCGAATCGGTCGCTCTTGCCAGCCGGATCCCGTTCGGTCTCTTCGGGGCAGGTACGCAGATACGAGTACGTCTTCCCGAAGTGACCGTGGTCGAGGGGAAGGAAGAGGAGAATCCGGCAATCCAGTATGCATCGGTCTCACCGGACTTCTTCGAGGCCATGGGAATCCGTGTGATCCGGGGAGAAACGTTTCCGATCTTCGCTCCCGGTTCATCTCCCACCGTTGTCATCGTCAACGAGGCTCTGGCGGAACTCCTCTGGGGGAACGCCCCCGCCCCCGCGGTCGGTCAGTCACTGCTGGTCGGTAAAGAGGGATCAGAGAGGTCGGTCGAGGTGATCGGAGTGGTCACTAATGCGACCTTCAAGTCACCTCGTGAGCCGGACGAACCGTTCATCTATATCCCCTTTACCGGTCGTTACACCATGACCACGGTCATGATAGCCAGGACCTCGGGGAGTCCCGTTGCGTTACCTGAATTGTTCCGTCAGGAACTCGCTTCCCTGGACAGCAGTGTTCCGGTCTTCGATGCCCGGACCATGGAAGAACATCTCGATATCGTGACATTCGTCGATCGCACCGCTGCGGTCCTGCTGTCGACCTTCGGTGTTCTGGCCATGATCATGGCCAGTATCGGACTCTACGGTACCATCGCGTTCTCGGTGTCGCTCCGTACACGGGAGGTGGGCATCCGGATGGCCATGGGAGCAGGCAAGAGCCAGGTCATCATGATGGTCCTGCGGCAGGGTATACGACTCATTCTCATCGGTATTGTCGTCGGTTGTGCCATCGGGGGCCTTGTTTCGCGGTTGTTGTCGAAGATGTTGATGGGTGTATCAACACTCGACCCGATCTCATTCATAGGAGTAGCGGTATTATTTTTCGCCATCACGATCATGGCCAGTTACTTCCCGGCTCTGCGTGCGGCGAAACTCGATCCGATGAAAACGCTTCGGTACGAATAGGGATATCCGGGAATGATGCCGATAGGTGACAGGCTCTACTATCGGGATCATCAGGAAATATGCGTCAGGTCATACCGGAAGTGCTGCCGGTAACAATTATTCCGATCCTGCGTGTTATATGAGGATGAGGAGAGATCCCCTCATGCTTTCCCACTCGACTCCACCTGGAAACCGGTGGATGCTAATAACATCGCTTTCTCTAAAATTTCTGACCGAATCAAGGGAGCAGTGACAGTGAACGCCTTCGCAGGAGACATCCGTTTCGCCTTTCGTCAGATGCGGAAGAATCCCGGTCTCGCCATCGCCATCATAGTGTGCCTCGGTCTGGGGATCGGGGCGAACACCGCTATCTTCGACATTTCCCGGGGCATGCTTGCTCCCCATTCGGAGATACACGATCCGGAACGGATCGTACGGATTTACACGCGGTGGCAGAGTGAGGAGCAGTTCGCGGACTATTCATCGTTCTCCTGGCCCGACTACCTGGATGTGCGCAATCAGACCGAGTCATTCGAGAGTGTCGCGACCGAGTCGATCCAGCCGTTCAATCTGGCAAGAGGTGAGGAGGCTCAACGCACCTGGGGACAGATGGTGACGGGTAATTATTTTTCAACACTCGGGATCGATATGGCACTGGGCAGGACCTTTGCTCCCGATGAGGACGCCACTCCGGGTACCCATCCGGTACTGATCGTTTCCTGGCGACTCTGGCGAGGCCGGTTCGGGGGCGATCCGGAGATCATCGATTCAGATGTTCTTCTGAACGGACATCCCTTCACGGTGATCGGGGTGGTCGAGGAAGGCTTCAGCGGCGGGATGACCGGCCTGGTCGCCGATCTCTACGTTCCGATGATGATGCACGAGCAGGCCATGCCGGCCTGGGATCCCTTCGAGAGTCGTGGCAACCACTGGCTGCAGAACCTCACAGCCCGTCTGAAAGACGGGGTCACGATCGAGCAGGCCCAGGCTGAGGTCGACGCCCTCATGGCCGGTCTCAGAGAGACCTGGCCTGAGGAGAATGTCGGGAAGAGCGCGGTTGTCATCTCGGAGCGGAAGTCGAATGTCCATCCGGTGATGCGCCCGCAGTTCCAGGCGGTTCTGATCATGCTCTCCATTGTGGTCGGACTTCTGCTTCTGCTCACCTGCGCGAATGTGGCAGGACTACACCTGGCCCGGGCCATGGCACGAAGGAAGGAGATGGGAGTACGACTGGCCCTCGGTGCCGATCGGAAAAGACTCATCAGTCAGGTGCTGGTCGAGAGTGTCCTTCTTGCGCTCATAGCCGGGATCGTCGGCATCCTGCTGGCACAACTCGTCGGTCCACTTACCGAAGGCGCTCAACCCCAGATGGACATCCCGCTGGAGTTCGCTACCGGTTTCAACTGGTCAACCCTCTGGTTCGTTCCGCTGATTTCGCTGCTTGTCGGGCTGATCTTCGGCATCATGCCCGCCCTGGAAGTTTCTGGTGGTAATCTACTTTCGGCGCTCAGAACAGGGAGGACCACGGTGGAGAAGCGGACCCACCGGCTCAGAGGCCTCCTTGTTGGCGGACAGGTGGCCATGTCACTTGCTCTCCTGGTCGGCGCCGGGGTTGTCCTGAGAAGTGCGCGTGCCATCCAGGACATCTATCCCGGATTCGATCCTCGCGGCCAGATCGTGGCTACGATCGATCTCAATCTTCAAGGATACGATGAGACTCGAGGGAGGACGTTCTACCGTGACCTGAAGCAACGCCTGGTGGATCACCCGGCGGTAAGTGGTGTCGGGTTCGCTGACCTCGTACCACTCTCACTGTCGAACACGTCCACCTGGGTCTGGCCAGAGGGGTGGGAGTCACCGCTCGAAACGCAGCCCTCGGTCAGCCACAATGTCGTGACCGTTGGATACTTCGAGGCGATGGGGATCCCGATTACCAGGGGCAGGGGGTTCGTGGAGGATGATGACGGGGATTCGGATCCGGTCATGGTCATCAATGAGGAATTCACCGATCGGTACTGGCCGGGGGAGGATCCGATCAACAGGATCGTCCGGCTCGGCGGGGAAGATGGAACCCCGTATGTGGTGATCGGTGTGGTGCCTACCGGACGGTACTTCTCGATTGGTGAAGACCCTCAGCCCTATTTTTACCGTCCCTTCAACCGGCACTACCGGGGGGATATGACCTTGCATGTTGCCACGACCGGCGATCCCTCGTCGCTCTTCGATCCGGTCCGTCAGATCATCCGTGACCTCGATCCGGCCCTCCCGATCTCAAGCATGCAGACGCTGGATGACCAGATGGATTTTGCTCTTATGCCCTCACGGTTGATCGCCTGGGCTGTCTCGGGATTCGCTGTCCTGGCGCTCCTGCTGGCAAGCATCGGTCTTTACGGACTGATCGCTTACTCGGTCACCCAGGAGACACGTGAGATAGGTATCCGGATCGCACTTGGAGCGCAGGCGGGACAGGTCATCAGGCATGTGGTGCGTCGTGGT